>JBATMU010000141.1:0-21049 GCA_049289995.1 Rhizobiaceae bacterium
ATCCCGGTCGGCCGCGGCCAGCGCGAACTGGTCATCGGCGACCGCCAGACCGGCAAGACCGCCATCATCCTCGACGCCATCCTGAACCAGAAGCCGATCCATGACAGCGGCCCGGACAAGGAAAAGCTGTATTGCGTCTATGTGGCCATCGGCCAGAAGCGCTCGACGGTCGCCCAGTTCGTGAAGGTTCTGGAAGAGCGCGGCGCACTTGAATATTCGATCATCATTGCGGCCACCGCGTCCGATCCTGCCCCGATGCAGTTCCTGGCGCCGTTTGCCGGCTGCACCATGGGCGAATATTTCCGCGACAACGGCCAGCATGCGCTGATCGGTTATGACGATCTGTCCAAGCAGGCCGTCGCCTACCGGCAGATGTCGCTGCTGCTCCGCCGCCCGCCGGGCCGCGAAGCCTATCCGGGCGACGTTTTCTACCTGCATTCGCGCCTGCTCGAACGTGCCGCCAAGCTCAATGAAGACAATGGCGCGGGTTCGCTCACTGCCTTGCCGGTCATCGAAACGCAGGGCAATGACGTGTCGGCCTTCATTCCGACCAACGTGATCTCGATCACCGACGGCCAGATCTTCCTGGAAACCAATTTGTTCTTCCAGGGCATCCGCCCGGCGGTGAACGTCGGCCTGTCGGTGTCGCGCGTCGGCTCGGCAGCGCAGATCAAGGCGATGAAGCAGGTTGCCGGCTCCATCAAGGGCGAGCTTGCCCAGTACCGCGAAATGGCGGCCTTTGCGCAGTTCGGCTCGGATCTTGACGCTGCCACGCAGCGCCTTCTGAACCGCGGCGCCCGCCTGACCGAGCTTCTCAAGCAGCCGCAATTCTCGCCGCTGAAGACCGAAGAACAGGTCGCGGTGATTTTCGCCGGCGTCAACGGCTATCTCGACAAGCTGGCGGTCAATCAGGTCGGCAAGTTCGAGCAGGGCCTGCTTGGCCACATGCGCTCCACGGGCAAGGCCGTGCTGGAGGCGATCCGCAATGACAAGCAGATCACCGACGACACCAAGGCCAAGCTGAAGAGCGAGATCGAAGCGTTCGCGAAGTCGTTCTCGTAAGCGGGCGCACAGGAAGAGGCTGGTTTCATGGCGTCATTGAAAGACCTTCGCGTCCGCATCGCTTCGGTGAAGGCAACGCAGAAGATCACCAAGGCGATGCAGATGGTCGCCGCGGCAAAGCTGCGGCGCGCCCAGGAAGCTGCGGAAGCCGCGCGCCCCTATTCCAAGCGCATGGCGGCGGTTCTGGCCAATATCGCCCAGGCGAGCGGCTCGGATGCGCCGGCCCTGATGACCGGAACGGGCCGCGACGACGTGCATCTTCTGGTGGTCGCCACGGCGGAACGCGGCCTGTGCGGCGGCTTCAACTCGCAGATCGTGCGGTTTGCGCGGGAACATATCCGCGCGCTGCTGTCGGCCGGCAAGACGGTGAAAATCCTGACCGTCGGCAAGAAGGGCGCGGACCAATTGCGCCGCGACTACAACAATTTGATCATCGACCGGATCGAATTGCGCGACGTCAAGCAGCTTGGCTTCGTCAATGCCGACGCGATCGGCAAGAAGATCACGTCATTGTATGCCGATGGCGCGTTTGACGTCTGCACGCTGTTCTATTCCGAGTTCAAGTCGGTGATCGCCCAGATACCGACCTCGCTGCAGCTGGTTCCGGCCATTGCCTCGACGGCGGCGGCCAGCGAAGCGGCCTATGAATACGAGCCCGACCCGGCCGCCATCCTTGACGATCTGGCGCCGCGCAATCTGTCGGTGCAGGTGTTCCGGGCGCTTCTGGAAAATGCGGCCGGCGAGATGGGCGCCAAGATGAGCGCCATGGACAATGCCACGCGCAATGCCGGCGACATGATCAAGAAGCTGACGATTACCTACAACCGTCAGCGTCAGGCGCAGATCACCAAGGAACTGATCGAAATCATTTCGGGCGCCGAAGCGCTCTAACGGACCAAAGAGGACAACACGATGGCGAAAGCAGCGACCACCAAGACGGCCCCGGCCGCCAAGGCCCCGGCAGCAAAGCCGGCAGCAGCAAAGGCTCCGGCGGCGAAGGCCGCCTCCAAGGCCGCGGCCGGCAAGATCAAGCAGGTCATCGGCGCCGTCGTGGACGTGCAGTTCGAAGGCGATCTGCCGCAGATTCTCAACGCGCTGGAAACCAGCAATGGCGGCAGCCGCCTCGTGCTGGAAGTTGCCCAGCACCTTGGCGAAAACACCGTCCGCACCATTGCCATGGATTCCACCGAAGGCCTCGTGCGCGGCCAGGCCGTGACCGATACCGGCGCGCCGATCTCCGTGCCGGTCGGCGACGAGACGCTCGGCCGCATCATGAACGTCATCGGCGAGCCGGTTGACGAAGTCGGCCCGATCAATACCAAGCTGCGCCGCGCCATCCACCAGGAAGCGCCGTCCTATATCGAGCAGTCGACCGAAGCGCAGATCCTTGTCACCGGCATCAAGGTCGTCGATCTTCTGGCGCCCTATGCCAAGGGCGGCAAGATCGGCCTGTTCGGCGGCGCCGGCGTCGGCAAGACGGTTCTGATCATGGAGCTGATCAACAACGTGGCCAAGGCGCATGGCGGCTATTCGGTGTTTGCCGGCGTCGGCGAACGCACCCGCGAAGGCAATGACCTTTATCACGAAATGATTGAATCGGGCGTCAACAAAGACCCGCACGAGAATGGCGGCTCGGCCGCCGGCTCCAAGGCTGCACTGGTTTACGGCCAGATGAACGAGCCGCCGGGCGCGCGCGCCCGCGTCGCCCTGTCGGGCCTGACGGTTGCCGAGCATTTCCGCGATCAGGGCCAGGACGTGCTGTTCTTCGTGGACAACATTTTCCGTTTCACCCAGGCGGGTTCGGAAGTGTCGGCTCTCTTGGGCCGCATCCCCTCCGCCGTGGGCTATCAGCCGACGCTGGCCACCGACATGGGCTCCATGCAGGAGCGCATCACCTCGACGACCAAGGGTTCGATCACATCCGTGCAGGCAATTTACGTGCCCGCCGACGATTTGACCGATCCGGCCCCGGCGACCTCGTTTGCCCACCTTGACGCGACCACGACGCTTAACCGCTCGATCGCCGAAAAGGGCATCTACCCGGCCGTGGATCCGCTTGATTCGACCTCGCGCATGCTTGATCCGCTGATTGTCGGCGATGAGCATTACGGTGTCGCCCGTCAGGTGCAGTCGATCCTCCAGCGCTACAAGTCGCTGCAGGACATCATCGCCATCCTGGGCATGGACGAGCTTTCCGAAGAGGACAAGATCGCCGTGGCGCGTGCCCGCAAGATCGAGCGCTTCCTGTCGCAGCCGTTCTTCGTGGCCGAAGTGTTCACCGGCTCGCCCGGCAAGCTGGTGGCGCTCGAAGACACGATCAAGGGCTTCAAGGGCCTTTGCGCAGGCGAGTATGACCATCTTCCGGAAGCCGCCTTCTACATGGTCGGCTCCATCGAGGAAGCTGTCCAGAAGGCCCAGAAACTGGCTGCGGAAGCAGCTTAAAGAGCGAATAGGGAGTAGCGAATAGGAATAGAAGGAACAGCGGTACGGCCTTTTTGCTGTTCGCTATTCGCTATTCGCTAAAACAGCATGGCCAAGAGCTTCACCTTCGAACTGGTCTCTCCCGAGCGGCTGGTGCTGTCCACCGAAGCCGAATCCGTGGTCATTCCCGGCTCGGAAGGCGAAATGACCGTCATGGCGAGCCACGCGCCGGCCATGACGACGGTCAAGCCGGGCGTGGTCACCGTCAAGGCGGCGTCGGGTTCGGAAGAACGCTATGTGGTGTTCGGCGGCTTTGCCGACATCACGCCGGATGGCTGCACGCTTTTGGCTGAACGCGCCACGCATGTTTCGGAAATCGACAAGGGCGCGCTTTCCAAGCGCATTGCCGATGCCCGCGAAGACGTGGCTGACGCCAAGGATGATGCGGCCCGCACCAAGGCTGACACCATGCTGGCCCAGCTTCTGACGCTGGAAGCGGCGCTGTAAGGCTGTTTCGGCAATTCCAGGTTTTCAAGCCCGGCCCGTGCGCCGGGCTTTTGTTTGCGGGCAAGCCAGCGCTTGGGGCCGTCGCAGCCGTGACAGTGACCGGCGGAAGCGAACTGGCGGGCGGGCGCGATTTGCGCCATTCTGGCGTCAATCACCAAACGGATTGCGATGAGCCGGACATTTTCCACCCTGATCGGCTTTGCAGCCATTCTCACCTGGTCGTTTCTGGCGCTGCTTACAACCGCCGCCGGAGCGATACCGCCATTCCAGCTGGCGGCGATGACCTTCCTTCTGGGCGGGCTGACCGGGGCGGCACGCTGGCTGTTCAGGCCTGAGGCCATGGCGGCCTTGCGCCAGCCCTGGCAAGTTTGGGCGCTCGGCGTTGGCGGGCTGTGCATTTATCATTGCGCCTATTTCTTCGCCATCCAGTCGGCGCCGCCGGTCGAGGCGAGCCTGATCGCCTATTTGTGGCCCCTGCTGATCGTGGTGTTCGCCGCCTTCCTGCCGGGTGAGCGCTTGCGCGCCCATCACATGGCCGGTGTGGTGCTCGGGCTGGCCGGGGCGGTCGTGGTCATCACCAAGGGCGGCAATGTCGGGCTTGCCGACGGCATCAAGACCGGACATGTGATCGCGCTGTTCTGCGCCTTTGTCTGGTCGGGCTATTCGGTGTTGTCGCGGCGGTTCGGCGCGGTGCCGACCGATGTGGTGGCCGGCTATTGCCTGATCACCGCCGGCGTGACGCTGGTCCTGCATCTCGGACTGGAAACCACGGTCATGCCGGAAACCGCCACCCAATGGGCAGCGATCGCCACACTTGGCATCGTGCCGTTGGGAGCGGGGTTTTATGCCTGGGACTGGGGCTGCAAGCACGGCGACATCATGGTGCTGGGCGCGCTGTCCTATGCCGCGCCGCTGTTTTCCACGCTGGTCCTTTTGGCAGCCGGATACGGCCAATACCATTGGTCGACGCTTGCCGCCTGCGTGCTGATCATTGCAGGGGCGGTGATTGCCGCCAAGGACATGCTGATGCGGCGCAGGCCCCCGGCGAACGCCTGAGGGCCTTGCGCCTTTGTCAGGCGGGCGTTGCACCTGCCGGCGCGGCTGCGCCCTTTTTTGCGCCCATCTTGCCGACGGCAAAGGCGATCGCGAAGCCCACAGCCAGGATGGCGATGCCGACAAACGGCCTGTAGGCAATCCAGCCGATGGCGATGGTCACCGAACCGAGCAGGGCGGTCAGCACCAGGGCGATGAAGCCTGTTCCGGCCCGTACGACCGAGCCGACAAACGGGATCACGTCGCCGATCACCCCAAGGATGGAGAAGGCCAGCGAAAAGCCGATCAGCATGGCGATCAGCCCGACCACCCGCACCAGCCAGGTCACCAGGTTGTTGGCGGTGACAGCATCGGCAAACATCTTGGCGGCGTCGGCAATGCCGGCCTGCGACAGGAAGATTTCGCGGCCGTTCGAGGATTTCCAGGCGTCGATGCCATTGCCCTTCTGCTGGCCGACAGCCGACATCTCCTTGAGGTCGGCACGGGTAAAGCCGAGGCGCAGATCACCGACTTGCGGGGCCTGGCCATTGCGTCCGATGAAGACCAGATTGCCCTGCACCACGGCCTGCGGTTTGCCCAGCGCCTGGGCGGCGCGCGCTGCATTGTCCGGGGTGAGCGGTATGGCGCTGTCCTTGCCAAGCGAGGCGACGCGCGAGCCGGCAAAAACGAAAGCGCCAAGCGTTACCTGATCGGTGGCGAATTCCTCGGCCTCGACCGGGAAGGCCGGGTTTTCATGGAACGCCTTGTCATGGAAACTGGAGGAATCCTGCCGGCTTGATGACCATTCCCGCGAATAGTCATAGGTGGTGACGGTTTCCTGCCCGCCGCCAAGCTTGGTCTTGGTCTCTGACTTGGAGGTTTCCTTCCACTGATACATTTCGACCGTGCGGTTGAGGCCAACCGCTCCTTCGGCGCGCATGCCGAACATGGTGTCTTCGGGAACCGAACCGGGAGTGACCGGCCCGGCGACGTGAACCAGCCTGCCTTCATTGGCCGGATCGTGTGTCTTGGCGTCAATGGAGACAACGGCGCCTGCGCCTTCAGCCAGGGCGCGGGCGGTCTTGACGGCGCGGCCCTCGTTCCAGAACAAAAGGCCGACCATGCCGAGGACCAAAAGCGTGCCGATCAGCGCGCCAATGATGGAGTTTTTCATCCGGCTGAACCAGGATGTGTGGGTGGTGACGGTGACGGACATTCCGGTAAACCTGCCTGTGCCTGATCAAATACCCCGCACAAACGCTAGCGTTTTGCCATCCGGCTGGCAAGCTGCCGGTCAGGTGCGCGCGGACGCCAGCGCCCGGCGGACAAGGCGGTCCAGTTCGCCCAGAAAGGCCGAGCGGTCCTTCGGGGTGAACGCGGCGTTGAAGCCGCGACTGAGGCCCGATTCGCGCAATTCCTGACCGAGATTGCGCATGGCAAGCGCCATGCCGATGGACTGTTCGGAAAACGCGCGGCCGGTTGGCCCCAGCACATGCAAGCCCTTGGCGACCAACCGGGCGGCCAAGGGCACATCGGCGGTGACGGCGAGGTCATTGGCCTTGGCGTTTTCGGCGATCCAGTCATCGGCGGCATCAAATTTGCCCGAGACCACGACGTTTCTGACCATCGGATCGCGCGAAGGGCGCAGCCCGGAATTGGCGACGAAAACCAGAAGCAGGCCATGGCGTTCGGCCACTTTGATCGCCTCTTCCTTGACCGGGCAGGCATCGGCATCGATGTAGATGACGGGCCAGCCCGGGTTGGCGTTCACGCCAGCGCCCGGTCGAGAGCGGCAGCGGCATGCAGCGCGGTGGTGTCAAAGACCGGCAAGGGGCTGTTGGCCGGGCCGACAAGCAGGGTGATTTCCGTGCAGCCGAGAATGACGGCTTCGGCGCCCGCTGTTTCCAGGGATTGGATGATGTCCGTGAAACGGTCTGCCGAAGCGGGCGCGGCTATGCCCATGCACAATTCGCCATAGATGATGCGGTGGATGTCATCACGGTCCGCTGGCGCCGGCGTCAGCAGGTTGAGGCCGAAGCGGTGTTCAAGCCTGCTTCGGTAGAAATCCTGCTCCATGGTGAAGCGGGTGCCCATGAGCCCGACAGTCTTCACACCGGCATCCCGCAAGGCCTGACCTGTGGGATCGGCTATGTGCAGGAGCGACAGGCCGCTGCCCGCCTCTATCCGTTCAGCGACCTTGTGCATGGTATTGGTGGCGAGAACCAGAAAATCCGCGCCGGCGCGTTTCAATCCGGAGGCTGCTTCGGTCAGAATGGCGGCGGCGGCATCCCAGTCGCCGGCCTTCTGGCAGGCTTCGATGTCATGAAAGTCCACCGAATGCAGGATGATCTCCGCCGAATGCAGGCCGCCCAGCCGCTGGCGCACGCCTTCATTGAGCATGCGGTAGTAAAGGGTGGTGGATTCCCAGCTCATGCCGCCCAAAAGGCCGATCCGCCGCATGGCTCAGTCCGCCAGATGGGCGAAGGCGGCGATGACCTGTTCATAGACCTTTCGCTTGAACGGCACGATCAGCTCGGGCAGGTCAGTCATCGGCTTCCAGGCCCAGGCGTCGAACTCGGCCTCATGACCGCCGGGCGGCGGGTTGATGGCGATTTCGCTGTCATCGCCCTCGAAGCGGAAAGCGTACCATTTCTGGGTCTGGCCGCGGTATTTGCCTTTCAGCGCCCGGCCGACGAGTTCGGGCGGCAGGTCATAGACAATCCAGTCCGGGGCTTCGGCCAAAAGGCTGACGGAGCGCATGCCGGTCTCTTCATAAAGCTCGCGCAAGGCGGCTTCAAACGGATCTTCGCCCTCGTCGATGCCACCTTGCGGCATCTGCCAGAGCTTGTCGGTTCCGGCCATTTCGCTGTCGGTTGAAGCAATGCGCCGCCCGGCCCAGACAAGGCCTTGCCGGTTCAGCGCCATGATGCCGACATTGGGGCGGTAGGGGAGCGTCATGTGATGGTCAATTGCGCTTTTCGGGATCAAAGGCAAGGGCGGAAACCGGCACGAATTCAATGCCGCGCTTGCGCGCTTCGCCAATCCATTCGGCAACAGCGGCAATGGTTGCGTCAAAGCCCGAGCCGACACCCAGCGCCGTGCCCTTGGCGCGGGCCGTGCGCTCAAGTTCGTCAAGTTTCTTGAGGATGTCGCCGCGTTCATGCGAAGCGTCGATGGTCTGATCGGCGCCGGCAAACGGCACACGGTTCTTCAGAGCCAGCTCAGGGGCGATGGAGCGGGCCGAGGAGCCATCGTCGAGATAAAGCAGACCGCGCTTGCCAAGCTCGTCCATGACCGGCTGGAAAGCGGCGTTTTCGGCGGTAAACCGGGCGCCCATATAGTTCATCACGCCGGTGTAATTGGTGGTGCGGCTGAGCGCCCAGCGCAGATGGGCGATATTGTCGCCCTCGGCGGCGTCAACGGTCAGCGTATTGCGGCCCGGATTGACGCGAGGATAGTCAAACGGCTCGAGTGGCAGCTGCATGAGGATTTCATGGCCGTCCTGGCGGGCGGTCTGCATCCAGCGGCCAAGTGAATTGCCTTGCGGAGCAAAGGCCAGCGTCACTTCGCCCGGCAGTTTGGCGATTGCGGCCTGCGTGCCGGTTTGCGACAGGCCAAGCCCGCCGATGACAATGGCAATGCGCGCGCCGCGCGCACCCGACCAGGGCCGCGCATAGACATCGACCGGGCGGCGGCCATCGGCGCTGCGCACCGGCAGGGGGCCGCTTTCTGTCTGCTCGATCAGGGCGCGGTCAGGCAGATGGGCGATGCGCAGGTTCTGGCCAAGCGCGGACGGATCGCGAATGACGAGTACGCTGTTTGACGGCTTGGGTTCGGGGTTGACGCGGATGATCGACGGGCCATCGGCCTTGGCCGGGTCCGTTGTCTTGACGGCTTCTTCAACGGGGGCCGGAGCAACAGGAGCCGCGGGCGCTTCTGGCTTGGCGGCAATTTCGGTTACCGGCGTGCGCCAATTCTCCTGGCCAAGTGAAAAGAACAGCCCGGTGCCGACAATTGCCGCCAGCACCAAGCCGGGAACAACGGCTTTGCCGATGCCAAGACCCGGACGCCCCGGAGCAGGACCATGCATGCCCAGAGGCTTGTCGATGTCGCGTTTCATGTCGTCAGGGTCATTCCCGCCGCAAGGCGCGCTCCAGTCCTGAAACCGGAGCGCAGGTCCTTACTGGTTCAGCACGGTCTTGTTGGGGTCCGGCGGGAAAGCCGGGTCGGTCTTTTCGCCGCGCAGCAGCGCCAGCGCAAAATTCAGCTGCTGGTCGTCCTTGGGGTCTGGCGGCACATAGGCCGAGGAGCCGGAGCCTTCCTCGCTCTCTTCCTTGCCCTTGATATGACCGCGCAGGCCGGATTCGCCCTTGGTCATGACCGAATCCTTCAGGTCGAGCGGCAGGGGCTGGTCGACAGCGATATCCGGCGTGATGCCAAGGCCCTGAATGGATTTGCCTGACGGCGTGTAATAAAGCGCCGTCGTCAGCCTGAGCGCGCCGCTTTCGGGCAGCGGGATGATGGTCTGCACCGATCCCTTGCCGAACGAGCGCGTGCCGAGCACGGTGGCGCGGCGATGATCCTGCAGCGCGCCTGCAACGATTTCCGAGGCGCTTGCCGAACCGCCATTGACCAACACCACCATCGGCTTGCCGGAGGTGAGATCACCGGACACCGCATCAAAGCGCGTGACGTCCTTGGGATCGCGGCCGCGGGTGGAAACAACCTCGCCCTTTTCAAGAAAAGCGTCCGACACCGAAACCGCCTGATCGAGCAGGCCGCCCGGATTGAGGCGCAGGTCGAGCACGAAGCCCTTGAGCTTGTCATCAGGGATCTGCTTGCGGATCGTCTCGATGGCCGCCGTCAGGTCGTCGGTGGTCTTTTCGGTGAACGAGGTGATTTTCATGTAGCCGACGTCGTTCTCGACGCGGAACTTCACAGCCTTCACCTTGATGACGTCGCGGATGATGGTGATCTTGACCGGCTTGTCCTGGCCCTTGCGCAGGATGGTCAGGTCAATGGGCGTGTTGACGAGGCCGCGCATCTTGTCGACGGCGTCATTGAGCGTCAGGCCGCGCACTTCCTCGCCATTGATCTCGGCTATGAAATCGCCGGCCATGACGCCGGCGCGGGCGGCAGGGGTATCGTCAATGGGCGTGATGACCTTGACCAGGTCGTCTTCCATGGTGACTTCGATGCCGAGGCCGCCGAATTCGCCCTTGGTCTGGACGCGCATGTCCTGGGCTGCCTCGGCATTCATGTAGGAGGAATGCGGGTCGAGCGAGGTGAGCATGCCGTTGATGGCGTTTTCGACCAGCTTCTTGTCGTCAGGCTCGGTGACATACTGGCCGCGCACGCGCTCGAAAATGTCGCCGAACACGGCAAGCTGCTTGTAGGTTCCGCTGCCTGCGGCCTCTGCCGAGCCGGACCCGTTGGACTGGATCAGCGTCACTGCGGTCGCGCCCAGAAGGGCGCCAGCGGCGAGCAGGGAAATCTTACGTACCATTGCCGGTCCTTCCCGAATTGCGGCCAGCCCACCACGGGGCCGGATCCACTGGTTTTCCATTTTTCCTGAACTCTACATAGAGCGCAGGAAGGGCATTTTCATCCCCGAATGCCGCATTGCCCGCCACGCGGCTCTCACCCATGGCGCCTATCGGCTCACCGGCCAGCACGGACTGGCCTGCGGAAACGATGATTCCCGCCATGCCGGCCAGCACGACATGATAGCCGCCGCCCGCATCCAGGATCAAGAGTTGGCCATAGGTGCGGAAGTCGCCCGCATACAAAACAACGCCGTCTGCAGGTGCGGTGACTATCGCGCCGGATTGTGTTTGAAGCGTGTCGCCAAGCATGTGGGCGCCGGTGCCGTCGGGTTCGCCGAAATGCCGGGCGATGCGGCCGGAAACCGGAATGGCGACTGCCCCCTTGAGCGCCTCGAACGGCAGCGTCTTGCCGATGCGGTTTTCTTCCGGCACGGGCAGGCCGGCGAGTTCCTCAGCCCGCTTGCGTTCGGTTTCGGCCTTGCGCACGCCTTTCATTTCCGCCTCGACGGCGGCGATCAGCTCTTTGAGCGATCCGGCCTTGCGGGCAAGTTCGGCAGTGCGCTGGCGTTCGGCCTCGATTTCGCCTTCGGTCTCGGCGCGCAGCTTCTTCTTTTCGGCAAGCAGCAGCGACAGGCGCTGTTTTTCGGCCAATTGGCCTTCGGCAACTGTGCCAAGCCGGGTTTTTTCCGCCAGGATTGCCGCAGTGATGCGCTGCATTTCGGCCAGATCAGCCGCCAGAATGGCCGTTTCCTCGCGCAAGCCGGGCACGACTGCGCCCAGAAGGATGGCGCTGCGAACCGAGGCAAGCGCATCCTCGGGCCGCACCAGAAGGGCGGGCGGCGGGTTCAGGCCCATGCGCTGCAAGGCGCCGAGCACTTCGGACAGCACGCCGCGCCTGGCTGACAATGAGGCGCGCAAGGTTTCGCGCTCGACGGCCAAGCCATTGAGTTTGCCGGAAATATCCTCGACTTCCTGAGCGAGTTTCTTTTCGGTCTTGGCCGACTGAATCAATGCCGTGGTGATGGTGAGCTGGTCTTTTTTCAGCGCGGCGACATCCGAAGCCAGGGTCTCGGTGCGCTCTTTGGACAGCGTGATGTCACGCATGGCCTGTTCGAGTTCGGCCGCTGACCCAGAGCGCTTCATCTCCAATGTTTCGGCCGGCTGCGGCGCTGCGGTCTGGGCAAAGGCGGCAAACGGAAAAGCGGCAGCCAAAAGGCCGCCCAACAGGCTGCGCCGCAAAAGCGATCTGTTCTTTGCCTGCCCTGCATTCATGCGCTGACGCTAATTTCCCGGAGTTAACGAACCATCAACCACGGCGCACTTGCCTTCAAATTCCGGCGCCATGACGGCGGACATTTCAATCGCGGTGATAGGGGTGACCTGAGAGAAGCGTGACCACGCGGTAGAGCTGTTCGGCCAAGAGCACGCGGATCAATTGGTGCGGCCAGGTCATGGCGCCGAACGCTACAACCAAGTCGGCTTTGGCAGCCAGTTCGGGGTCGTGCCCGTCCGGCCCGCCGATTGCGATGACCATATCGCGGGCGCCCTGGTCACGATAATGTGAGAGCTTGTCGGCGAATTGGCGGGTGCTGAGCGGCTTGCCGCGCTCATCGAGCAGCACCAGCACAGCCTTGGCAGGCAGGGCGGCTTCAAGCAGCCGGGCCTCCTCGCGCTTGCGGCCTTCGGGGTTTGGCAGGCGGCTTTCGGCGACCTCGCTGACGCCCGAGAATTCCATGCCGACCGCAGGTCCGGCCTTGCGCAGCCGGTCAAGATAGCGCTCGCACAATTCCTGCTCGGGTCCGGCCTTCAACCGGCCCGCGGCATGGATGGTCAGGCGCATCTTCTAGAGCGCTTCAAGTTCAAATGGAATCGTTTGAGCGCCGGAATTTCGTGGCTTGGCAAGAAGCTCCGAGCGAAGCGGTGCAAGCACCGTGAGCGCGGCGCGACGCCGCCAGGACGCGAAAGAACAAGCTGAAACGATTGCAGTTTGTTGCTCTGTTTCAATGCGTTGGCTGTTGTTGTTGGCCCGGCTTGGCTGTCTTTTCCGCCCCGGCCATGTCGAAATCCTCGCACGATGCCTGCATCGCGCTACGGTATTCTCCTCGCCGGCGCGAAAAATCCATGCCATCAAACTGTTTCCATTTGAACCTGAAGCGCTCTAGTGCCGGGTCTGGACGCCGGTTTCCGGCACGGCCCACATCTTTTCGAGATTGTAGAATTCGCGCACTTCAGGCCGGAAAATGTGGACGATCACATCGCCAGCATCAATCAGCACCCAATCGGCGGCCGGCATGCCT
This sequence comes from Rhizobiaceae bacterium, assembly GCA_049289995.1. Lineage (GTDB taxonomy): Bacteria > Pseudomonadota > Alphaproteobacteria > Rhizobiales > Rhizobiaceae > JBATMU01. The sequence continues at coordinate 12,866 of JBATMU010000141.1, forward strand.
TCGACGCGCGCATCTCCGCAGCCGCCGTCTTTCAGCGCTTTCAGGAGGTGATCGGCAATGGCGGCGACATGACGGCTGGAACGGCCCGAGGCGACCACGAGATGGTCGGCGAGGCTTGATTTTCCGCGAATGTCGATGGGGACAATCTGCTCGGCCTTGGAGTCGTCCAGACTGGCAAGGGCGATGGCGAGGGCCGCATCGACGCGATCAGCGTTCAAGGCGGCCGGGGAAGGCGATGTTTCGGCCTTCTTCCGTGTGGCAGTTCTCAGCGGTTTTCCTTTCAAGGGCTCTGCAAATCATCCGCCCGATTGCGGATGCCCCTAAATAGGCAGAACCGGGCGACAGTTTCAAGACAAAGACTTCTTGCCGGCCAGCGTACGGGCAATGCCGGCGGGCTTCTCCGGCTCGGGCAGGTCGGCAAGTGATGGCGCGCCCATCGGATGGGGTGCAAAGTCGGTCGCCGGGGGATGGTCCGCCGGTTTGGACTGCATGAGCCGCCACAAGGCAAAGACCGCGTAAATCAAGGCGAGGCCGATGGCCAGCGGCATGAAGGCCATGGTGCCAAACCGTGTTGTCAGGAGGGTGGCGAGACCCGGCGCCAGAAAGGCCGAAGACGACCAGACAAACAACAGCGTCGAGGACATCATCACCTGATCATGCCTTTGCGCCCGGTCGCCGGCCTGGGCGTTGGCGATGGAATAGATGGTTTCGGTGGCGCCATCCCACAGCATGTAGATCGGGATCAGCACCAGGATGGCCGCTCCTTCCGCGCCGAGCGCGAACAGGCCGGAGGCCGCGCTCAGCAGCGAAATGGCGATCAGCACATAGCGGCGGTCCATGCGGTCTGAAATCCAGCTCGACGGGCCTTGAATGATGATGGTGCCGAGCGGCATGAGAAACATCAGCCAGGCCAGATCCTGTTTGCCATAGCCGGCGGCTGACAGGTGGATGGGCGTGAAGCCGCCGACCAGCATGGACATGCCGCCGACCGCAGCCATGCCGACCAGGGCGACCGGCGAAATGCGCCAGGCGCGCTTGAGCGATATCGTGCCGCTGGCCGGGGCTGCGGGCACAGCCAGCCGCGTCAGCCCGACCGGCAGCAGCGACAGGGCGGCAAATGCAATGCCGATGACCGGGGCGGCATTGGCGGTGATGTCTATCGCGCCCATGACCAGCGCACCGGTCCCCAGCCCGACAATGTAGGTGACATAGAAGGCCGCCATGACGCGGCCGCGCACGGCATTGGCCACCGCATCATTGAGCCAGCTTTGTGAAATGATGAACAGCGCATTGATGGCAAAGCCGTAGAGCATGCGGGCGGCGAGCCAGTAAGCCGGGTCGGCTGTCATGGCGAGCAAGGCGTTGGACAGGATGATGAGGCCGGAAAACGCCATATAGGCGCGGGCGTGCCCGACCCGGCGGATGACCGGATTGGTGAACAGGCAACCGGCCATGCCGCCGGCCGAAAGGGCGGTAAGGATGGATCCCGCCCAGGCCGGATCAAAGCCGTCAGCGGCGAGACGGACCGGAATGAAGGCGAACATCAAGCCGTTGCCGATGGCGACAAGCCCTGTCGACAGGATGATGGAGGCGACGGCAAACGGCGAGCCTTTTGGAGAATCTGATGCAGCGTTCATCTGCCGTCATTGCCATGGCGCGGCAGGAAATGCTGCATCAAAAACGACCGCGCCATGCCGCGGCTGCGCGCGGCAGATGCGCTTTCTTCGTTCAAGTCAGGTCAGGATTCCACGTCGCCTGGATACAGTGGACAGCCAAAGCAGCAGAACGGCCACGATGACCACCGTGGATATGATGGCAGCCTGGGCCATGCCGAAAACCGAAAAGACCCCGAGCGCGGCATCACCGGCAAACACGCCAATGCAGCCGAGCAGGGAAAGCGCAAATACCGGCGTCGCCCATGCCTTGCGCAACAGCAGAAGAACGCAGCCGGCAAGCCCGCCAAAAACGGCAATGGCGAAAGCGCCGATCATCCAGGCGGGAAGGCTGGTCTGGAGGGCAATCTGCTCGGGCGTCATGCCCATGGCCGCAAGGCTTTCCGCCGTCGCACCGGTGGTGCCGAGATATTGAAAGACGCCGAAAGCATTCCACAACAGGCCCAGCACTGCGGAAACCCAGAACCAGACAGGCACTTTCACCGTTGAACGCATGTTTTCCATGTTGCTCCCCTTTTGCCGCTTCAGCCGGCGCGGCAGGCAAAATAGCCGGTTTTACGGCAAGATGCACGCGTCAGCGGTTCACCGCCTTGCGGATGGCGGTCGAGGACAGGCTTGACCGCGCCCCATGGATGAAGGTCCAGGCCGGAGCGCGCATGCGGGCAAGGTGCTGCGCATCGGCTTCATCCACCCGGGCATGGTCAAAGGTCTTGGCCATCTTGGAGGACAGGAAGGACAAGGTGGCGCCGGGCCTGTCGAAAACCGCGATGGGGAATGTCGCGGCAATAACCTGCCAGCGCTGCCAGAGGTGGAAATCGCGCAGGCTGTCGGCCCCCATGATCCAGACGAAATTCACGCCGGGATTGCGGGCTTTCACCGCAGCAAGCGTATCGGCCGTGAAACGGGTTTTCAGGTTCTGCTCGAAAGCTGTGACACGGACGCGCGGGCCCGGTGCAAGTCGCTTCGACAAGGCGAGGCGTTCGGCAAGCGGGGCGAGTTCGCGGCGGCTTTTCAGCGGATTGCCGGGGGTGACAATCCACCACAATTGATCAAGCGCCAGCCGCCTGAGCGCGGTTTCGGCGACTAACGCATGGCCGGCATGCGGCGGATTGAACGAGCCGCCGAACAGGCCGACCGCCATGCCCTTTTCGGCATGCGGCATGCGCAGGGCAGGCGCGCCCGGGTTCAAGGCCGCGTCTGGCCGCTGCCGCGAACGCGGTATTTGAACGAGGTCAATTGCTCGACGCCGACCGGCCCGCGCGCATGCATGCGGCCGGTGGCAATGCCGATTTCCGCGCCCATGCCGAACTCGCCGCCATCGGCAAACTGTGTCGAGGCATTGTGCAGGAGAATGGCCGAGTCGATTTCATTGAAAAAACGCTCGGCAATGGCGGCGTCCTCGGCGATGACCGCTTCGGTATGATGTGAGGAATAGCGGTTGATATGGCCGATCGCCTCGCCGACGCCATCGACCAGTTTGGCGGCGATGATCGCATCGAGAAACTCGTGGCCGAAATCATCCGGGGCGGCTTGCACGGTGCCCTTGATCTTTTGCAGCTCACCCTCGGCGCGGACCTCGCATCCGGCGCTCAACAGGTCGGCGATCATCGGGGCGCCGTGCTTTGTGTAGAAACGCCAATCGATCAGCAGGCATTCGGCAGCGCCGCAGACGCCGGTGCGGCGCATCTTGGCGTTGACGACAATCTTGCGCGCCATGTCCGGATCGGCCGAGGCATCGACATAGACATGGCAGACGCCGTCGAGATGGGCAAAGACCGGCACGCGCGCCTCGGCCTGGACGCGGGCGACCAGGCTTCTGCCGCCGCGCGGAATGATGACGTCGAGATTGCCGGAAAGCCCGGCCAGCATTTCGCCGACAGCTGCCCGGTCAGTGACCGGCACATATTGGATGGCCGTTTCCGGCAGGCCGGCCAGCCGCAGGCCCTCCGTGAGGCAGGCATGAATGGCCTCGGATGAATTGGCCGAATCCGAGCCGCCGCGCAGGATGACCGGATTGCCGGCTTTCAGGCAAAGCGCACCGGCATCAGCCGTCACATTGGGCCGGCTCTCATAGATGACGCCGATGACGCCGAGCGGCGTGCGGACACGCTCGATATGCAGGCCGTTCGGCCGGTCCCATTCGGCAATGACCTCGCCAACAGGATCCTTGAGGGCGGCAATGGCAAGAATGCCGTCGGCCATGTTTCGGATGCGGTTTTCATCAAGCTTCAGCCGGTCAAGCTGGGCAGGGGTCAGCCCGGCAATCTCGCCGGCTTCCATATCCATGCCATTGGCGGCAAGAATGAAATTGCGGTCGCGGATGATGGCCTGCGCCATGCCGGAAAGCGCAGCGTGCTTGCGCTCGGGCGAGGCGAGCGCCAGCGGCGCTTCCGCGGCGCGCGCCTTCCTGCCGATATCAGCCATGAGTCCTTCAATGCTCTGGTCAGCCTTGGTCAGCATCGGCATTTTCCTGTTGGGCCCGAGCGCCATGAACCACCATGTCGTCACGGTGCACGAAAGCGGCGCGCGCCTCGTAGCCCAGAATGTCCTCGATCTCGGCGGTCTTGCGCCCGGCGATTTTTACCGCATCTGCGGCGTCATAGGCAACCAGGCCGCGCGCTGCCTCGCGGCCATCGGGTCCGCGCACCGAAACCGTGTCGCCGCGCGCGAAATCGCCCTCGGTGCGGGTGACGCCTGCGGCCAGAAGCGATTTGCCGGACAGGAGCGCACTGAGCGCACCGGCATCAATATGCACATTGCCGGCCGGTTCGAGATGACCGGCGATCCAGGCCTTGTAGGCGCTGACGGGAGCGGCTGCAGCTTGAAAAAGCGTATGCCTTGCGCCCTGTTCGATGGCGGAAACCGGCGAGAGCCGGTCGCCGGCGGCGATGATCATGGCCGCGCCGGCGCCATTGGCGATCTTGCCGGCATCGATCTTGGTGCGCATGCCGCCGCGCGACAATTCCGATGCCGCTTCGCCGGCCATGGCTTCGATCTGGGGAGTGATTCTCGGCACAAAGGGGATGTGCTTGGCATCGGGGTTGCTGGCAGGCGGAGCATCATACAGCCCGTCAATGTCCGACAAGAGGATCAACAGGTCGCCGCCCATCATTGCGGTCAGGCGGGCTGCCAGCCGGTCATTGTCGCCATAGCGGATCTCGCTGGTGGCCACCGTGTCGTTTTCATTGATGACCGGCACGGCCTTCAGGTTCAGCAATGTTGAAATGGTGGCGCGGGCATTGAGGTAGCGCCGCCGCTCCTCGGTGTCGCCTAGCGTCAAGAGAACCTGTCCGGCGATCAGGCCGCGCTCGGCCAGAACCTCGCTCCAGGCGCCGGCGAGCGCGATCTGGCCAGCGGCTGCCGCTGCCTGGCTTTCCTCAAGCTTGAGCTTGCGGCGGCCAAGCTTGAGTATGGTGCGGCCAAGCGCGATGGCCCCCGAGGAGACCACAAGCACATCAGCGCCGCGGGCTGTGATTGCGGCAATGTCATCGGCGACCGAGGCCAGCCAAGCCTTGCGCAGGCCGGTCTGGCGGTCAACCAGCAGCGCCGAGCCGATCTTGATGGTGATGCGGCGATAGGGCGACAGAAGGCTCACAGTCCGGGCTCCCAACGGCGCTTGTGGGTGGGGGTCTCGAGCAGCCGGGTGGTGCCGATATTTTCTGCCAACGCCCGGAGCACGGTCTCGACGCCCTCGCCCGACACTGCCGACATGACAAACGGCGTCTGGCCGCAGGCGCGCTTGAGCGAAGCGAGCTTGGACTTGCGCGCTGCGGCATCCAGCGTATCAGCCTGCGACAAGGCGACGATTTCCGGCTTGTCGGTCAGGCCGCCGCCATAGGCGTCCAGCTCCTTGCGGACGGTCTTGTAGGCCTTCCCGGCATTTTCCTCCAGGGCGGACACCAGATGCAGCAGAACGCGGGTGCGCTCAACATGGCCGAGGAAACGGTCGCCAATGCCTGCCCCTTCATGGGCGCCTTCGATAAGGCCGGGAATGTCGGCAATGATGAATTCACGGCCATCGACCCGCGCCACGCCGAGATTGGGATAGAGCGTGGTGAACGGATAGCCGGCAATCTTCGGCTTGGCGGCGGAAACGGCAGCGAGAAACGTGGACTTGCCGGCATTGGGCAGGCCGACCACTCCGGCATCGGCAATCAGCTTCAAACGCAGCCAGATGGTTTTTTCGATGCCTTCAAGGCCCGGATTGGCGCGGCGCGGCGCCTGATTGGTCGAGGTCTTGAAATGGCAATTGCCGAAGCCGCCATTGCCGCCAGGGGCGAGCAGAAAGCGGTCGCCGGTCTTTTCCAGATCGCAGATCAGCGTCTCGTTGTCTTCCTCATAGGCCTGGGTGCCAGCCGGCACCTTGAGGATGACGTCATTGCCCTTGCCGCCGGCCTTGTTGCGGCCCATGCCGTGCACGCCGGTCTGGGCGCGGAAATGCTGCTGGTAGCGGTAATCGATCAGCGTGTTGAGGCCATCGACCGCTTCGAGCCAGACGTCGCCGCCCTTGCCGCCGTCGCCGCCGTCAGGTCCGCCGAATTCGATGAATTTTTCGCGCCGGAACGACACCGAACCGGCGCCGCCGTCGCCGGAGCGGATATAGACCTTGGCTTGATCGAGAAATTTCATGAACGGGACCGATTTGCTGTGAGCGCATGCGCATACAGGATCAGGATGCATTTGAAAACAATGCGGCGGATTCCCTTGGCGGAAACCCTTTGCTAGGAGATGCCGACCAGAGGGGCGGCAAACATGAAATGCGTGACCTACAACATCCACTTCGGCGTCGGCCCGTCGGGCCGCTATGACCTTGGCCCGATCATCGAGGCGGTGAAGGACGCCGATGTGATCGCGCTGCAGGAAGTGTCGCGCAATCTGCCGCTCAACCAGGGCGCCGACATGCCGGCTGAAATCGAGGCGGCATTGCCGGGCCATTTTTCGGTGTTCGGCGCAGGCATGGATGCAGGATTTGCCTCGCATCTGCACAAGGGCAGGGCCATGCAGATGCGCAGCCAGTTCGGCAACATGGTGTTGTCGCGCTGGCCGATACTGGTTTCGCGCAATCTGCTCCTGCCAAAAACCCGCAGTTATGACCGGCTCAACCTTGAACGCTGCGCGGTTGAAGCGCTGGTCGTCACGCCGTCCGGGCCGCTGCGTTTCTATTCGGTGCATCTGGACCATACGCGGACCGAGGAGCGCATGGCGCAGATCGCCTTCCTGAAAGCCAAGGCCTTCGCCAATCCGGACGAAGGGGCGGGCATTACCGGCGGCGGCGAAATGGGTTTTCCCGAACCGCCGATCGCCCAGGATTTCGTCATGATGGGCGATTTCAACTTCCAGCCAGACTGGCCTGAATACGCCGCCAAGACCGGGGCGGTTGACCCACTCGAAGGCTGGCAGCGGACAGGCCATCACCTCGCCGATATTTCAACAGCCTCAGGCGGTTCGATTGACGCCATGGACACCTATGCCGACTTTGAAGACCCGGCCAAGAATTCGCGCATCGATTATGGCTTTGTCAGCGCGGGGCTCTATCCGCGCGTTTCGGGTGCGCGGGTCGATGAGGGTGCCCGGGGATCGGATCACTTGCCGGTCTGGTTCGCGCTTGACTGAGCGGGCCAGCTGCGCAGGCCCTTCCATATGGTGCGGTCGAGCCGGTAGCGTTCAACCGGAATGCGGCCGCTGGCCAGCGACATGCGCATGCCTTGTCCGGCATATTGGAAGCCGCATTTGTGGATGACCCGGCGCGAGGCGGCGTTGCGCATGCGGCATTCGGCATGGAGGGCCGTGGACGCGGTCAGCGCAAAGGCCTGGTCGACCACGGCATGCGCCGCCTCGGTGGCATAGCCCTGACCCCAATGGGGCTCGCCGATCCAGTAGCCGATCTCCAGGATGTCCTCAAACGGGCTGTAGCCGGCGCAGCCGAGAAAGGCCCCGTCCGAAGCGCGAGTCACCGCCCAGACGCGGCGGCCCGGGCTTTGCGCCTTCAGGAGAAAGGCCATGGCGTCTTCCTGCCGGTAGGGGTGGGGCATGGAAGACAGCATTGAGGACACCGCCGGATTGTTGGCGAGCGCCACAAGCGGTTCGGCATCCTCCGGGCTTGGCAGGCGCAGGATCAGCCGGGCGGTGGCCACGATCTGGCTGAAGGCAAGGGCATCGTCGTCGATCATGATGGTTTCCTCCGGCGCTTCATGCCGCCTCTGCCTGAATTGAACGGGCGGCAAAGAAGGCCGCGCGTGTCAGCCGCGTGGTGACCGCGCCCACCATGGCCTGGCGCGGCACCGACCAGATGTCCGCTGTGCCAGTGATCGCAAAGCCGAGCTTTTCCTGAACGCGGAGCGAGGCGCGGTTGCCGGCAAAGGCCGACGAGCGGATTTCGGAAAGATCCCGCTTTTCAAACACATGGGCCAGCAATGCGCCCAGCGCCTCAGTCATGAAGCCGCGGCCCTGCCAGGGCGCACCCAGCCAATAGCCAAGCTCCGCATGGCCAAGGCCATATTCGATCGACGCC
>JBATMU010000142.1:0-1580 GCA_049289995.1 Rhizobiaceae bacterium
GTTCCTGCCGCTCCAGCATTTGGAAGCGGCAGGTTCGCTGGAGCAGCGCATTCATGCTGCCTTGCAGTCACGCGTAGAGGATTTCCGGTTCAAGCATGACTTTCTTTCGCATGTTGAGGACATAGCCAAGGACCAGCCTCTGCTTCTCATCTTCGACGGCCTTGATGAACTGGTGCAATCCGATGAAACAGGTGACAGGGCGCTGCGTGACTTCGTCATGCAGCTGGAAAGCTATTTGCAATCCTTCAATCGCGGTGCAGCCCAAGCAAAAGTCATGGCAATAGTCAGCGGCCGTGTCGGGGCGGCAGACCGGGCAGTCAGCCGCACGGGCATTGCGCCAAACCGCGTTCTGCACCTCCTGACCTATATGGTTGACGACGAGGAAAAGCGAAAATTCGGCAAGGCTGAAAATCCGCGCCTGGAATACGATCAACGCAACGACTGGTGGACGAAATGGGCGTCAGCAAGCGGGACCAAAGACGCGGCCATACCGGACATTCTGCTGTCCAAAGATCTTTCGCCTTTGTCGCGTGAGCCGCTTCTTCTCTACTTCGTCGTCATGGCTGAAGCCTGGAAAATTGAAAAAGCCGACAATGCGCTTAATCGCAACGCAGTGTATGACGCGGTGCTGCGCCGGTTTCACACACGCGAATGTGCCAAAGAACACAGCAATCTCGCCAAGGAATTTCGAGACTTTGATGACGGCTATGAGCCGGTCCTGCAAAGCCTTGCCATGGCGGCATGGTACGACGGATCGACCCGGAAGGGCGACATAAGCGCCGTGCGCGGCCTGCTTGCGCGATTGCCGCAAGGCGATGTTCTCAAGCCTGCTTTCAGCCGGGTGACCGGAGACAGTGATCCGGCATTCGGCGCATCCTTGGCGTTTCACTTACGGCCGGTGGAGGGCGGAAAAACCTTCGAGTTTCTCCACAAATCCTTTGCCGAATATCTGGTTGCAAGGCGATTTCTGCTGGAAATGAAGCTGGTGGCCGAAGTGGTCGAAGCAGGCCCGCCCCACAAGAAACAGAGCCGGCTGGCGCAAGCACTTGCCGACTGGCTGCTCATGTGGGGCGCGCGGCCGATAGACCGCGAACTGATGCGCTTCATTGTGGACGAAAGCGCCATGCGCCGCGATGTAGTTGGGGAACTTCAGGCGGTTTTTCCCGATTTGATGCGGTTGTGCCTTTCAACAGGCATGCCCGCTCACGGCCTCAAGGGCGAAAGTCGCGGCCCAAACACCGTGGAAACCTTCGTCCATATGACTGATTGGGCCAGAAACGCCGAGGAAGCGCTTCTTTTGGCGCTTCATATTACCAATCAGAAAATTGGTGAGGGCGCAGTCTCGCGGCTATTGCAAGAAAATGCGGCCAATCCCTTTGCCATGGGCGATATGATAATGCGGTTACTGCGCCAGCGTGATCAGGGCTTCATCGCCCATAGGTGCCTGACAAAAATTGATTTCGGGGGGGCGAACCTCAGCGGGGCGAACCTCTGGGAGGCGGACCTCAGCGGGGCGAACCTCAGCGGGGCGAACCTCTGGGAGGCGGACCTCAGCGGGGCGAACCTCAGCGGGGCGAACC
>JBATMU010000143.1:0-1735 GCA_049289995.1 Rhizobiaceae bacterium
CAGGTGGACGCCGCGGCGGACGCGAAGCGCGGCGCGGCGGCACAACCTGATGAAAAAAACCCGCGCCGAACTCAACGCCATCAACCGCGATGCGCCCGGCGTCATGGGCAAGCGCTTGTCGCGCATGATGTTGCCGGCGGGCATGAAAACCGCCGGCGACAATGCCGAAGACCAGCGGATGATTTCCGAAAAGATGTCGGCGGCGCAGGACGGATTTGCGGCAGCCAATGCAGAATGGTCGCGCCAGATGATGACGGCAATGTTTGGGTTGGCGCTTGGTCAGATTCCTGATGTCGCAAGGGCCGCCGATGAAATCGCCGCCGCTGCGCTCAAGCCGGCACGGAAAACGGTGGCGGCAAATGCCAAACGGTTTTCTGGTAGAAAACGGTGAATCGCCTACTCGCCGCCCAACGCCAGATCGAAGGCGGCAATGCCGGCATAGGCGCCGGCCATGGCGGCAAGCGTTCCGGCGACGAATTCATCGGCCATGCCGGGCGAATAGGCATTCAACGCCAGCATGGCCAGAACTGAACCGACCAGGCTGACAGCCAGATATTGCGGATTTCGCATCCACGGACCCTTGGCGATGCGCACCATGGTGAAACAGGAAAACAGCGCGCTGAGCAATATGCCGGGCATTGAAGCCTCCGCCAAAAGCCTAGCATGCGCCCGATGGACAAAGAATCGCTTAAGCTGAACCGCAAACTTGGACCGAACGAGGAATGCCTGCGCCAATGACCGATCACCTCGTGCTTTTCATGCCCTCGGGCAAGCGCGGCCGGTTTCCCAAGGGAACACCGGTGCTGGATGCCGCCCGCCAGCTGGGCGTCTATGTCGAAAGCGTCTGCGGCGGACGCGCCACTTGCGGGCGCTGCCAGATCGAGGTGCAGGAAGGCAATTTCGCCAAGCACAAGATCATTTCCTCCGACGCTCACATTTCGCCGCGCGGCGCAAAAGAGCTGCGCTACGCGGAACTGCGCGAGATCGCGCCAAACCGCCGCCTGTCCTGCTCGGCCACCATTCAGGGCGACCTGGTTGTCGATGTGCCGCAGGATACCGTCATCAACGCCCAGGTCATCCGCAAGGCTGTCGGCGACCGGGTGATCGAACGCAATCCGGCGGTGCATCTTTGCTTTGTCGAAGTCGAAGAGCCCGACATGCACAAGCCGCTCGGCGATATGGACCGGCTGTTGGCTGCACTTGAAAAGGAGTGGGGTTACAAGAACCTGGAGGTTGATTTCCACCTCTTGGCTCAGGTCCAATCCATCCTGCGCAAGGGCAATTGGGGGGTGACCGCTGCAATCCACAAGGATGGCGAGACCGACAGGCCGCGTGTCATCGCGCTATGGCCGGGCCTGCACAACGAGGCTTATGGCATTGCCTGCGACATCGGCTCGACCACCATTGCCATGAACCTTGTCTCGCTGCTGTCAGGCCGCGTTGCGGCGTCCGTCGGCATGCAGAACCCGCAGATCCGTTTTGGCGAAGACCTGATGAGCCGCGTCTCCTATGTGATGATGAATCCGGGCGGGGCGGATGCCATCACCAAGGCGGTGCGCGACGCCATAAATGCGCTTGTCGATCAGGTTTGCGCCGAGGGCAAAGTCCAGCGCAGCGACATTCTCGATGCGGTAATCGTCGGCAATCCGGTCATGCACCATTTTTTCCTCGGCATTGATCCGACCGAACTTGGCGGCGCACCGTTTGCGCTGGCGGTCTCGGGTGCGGTCAAGGC
>JBATMU010000144.1:0-2940 GCA_049289995.1 Rhizobiaceae bacterium
TGGCAATTGTCCGGCGGCCAGCAGCAGCGCGTGGCGCTGGCCCGCGCCATTGCCCCAAGGCCCTCGGTGCTTTTGCTTGACGAGCCCTTGTCGGCGCTTGACGCCAAGATCCGCGTTTCGCTGCGCGAGGAAATCCGCAATATCCAGCGCGAACTTGGCATCACCACGATTTTCGTCACCCATGACCAGGAAGAAGCGCTGTCCATGTCGGACCGGGTCATGGTGATGAACGAGGGCCGCATCGACCAAATCGGCACGCCGTTCGAGGTCTATAACCGGCCATCGACCCGGTTTGTCGCCTCTTTTGTCGGCACATTGTCGGTGCTGGATGGCGTGGTCGGCAATGCGGCGGCGGGCGAGGTCATTGCCTCCGGGGTGACATTTGCCGGTGTTGTTTTACCGCTGGGCGCCCTGAAGGGCGACAGGATCGCGCTGGCGATACGGCCGGAATCGCTCAGGCGCGAAGCGCGGCCAGGTGACGGATCGCTGACCGGCACGCTGGCGGGCGTGGAGTTTCTCGGTGCAGTCATCCGCATGAAACTCAATGTCGGCGACGCGGTGATTGCGCTTGATTCTTTCAACGATCCCTCGCAGCCGCCGCCTGAAAAAGGCCAGAAACTGACCGTGCATTTTGTGCCCGGCAGCGTGCTGGCGCTTGGAGCATGAGGGCGCTGGCCAACCTGCAAAAGTGTTGCGAAACGGCACGAAGCGGGTTATAGCGGGCGAGATTTCCCTGAAATTGGTGGCATGCCCACCGCCCGCGCGGGAACGCGGGCGAAGAAGAGGATATTATCATGGCTCAGCTGCTCATGCCCAAGGCGACCGCCGTATGGCTGGTTGACAATACGTCGCTGTCTTTCGACCAGATTGCCCATTTTTGCACCCTGCATCCGCTCGAGGTCAAAGCCATTGCCGATGGCGAAGCGGCAGTCGGCATCAAGGGGCTGGACCCGGTTTCCGGCGGCCAGCTGGCGCGCGAGGAAATCACCAAGGCGGAAGGCGACGCCAATTACCGGCTGAAGCTGCTGGAATCGAAAGTCCGCGTGCCTGAAGCCAAGCGCAAGGGTCCGCGCTATACGCCGCTGTCCAAGCGCCAGGACCGGCCGAACGCAATTCTGTGGCTGGTGCGCAACCATCCCGAACTGAAGGACGCGCAAATTTCGCGCCTTGTGGGCACGACCAAGGCGACCATCGAGCAGATCCGCTCGCGCGGTCACTGGAACTCGGCCAATCTGCAGCCGCTTGACCCGGTGACGCTGGGCCTGTGCTCGCAGATCGACCTCGACCTTGAAGTCGGCCGCGCCTCGCGCGGCAAGGAGGGCGCCGCACCCTCCGGCGACACGCTGCTGCCGGCCTCGGTGACCGAGACCATCACGGCGGAAAGCCTTGCCAAGCCGGAGGATGAGGAGCTGGACGCCTCGAAGGTTTTCGCCAAGCTGTCATCGCTGAAGCGCAAACCGGAAGAGCACGACGACGACCAGTTCTGACTGGTCAGAACAATTTCCCAAAAAACCCGGCTTTGTGCCGGGTTTTTTCATGGCGCGCAGTCATCGCGCACTTCCATTGAGCGGTAGAAATCGGCCAGCGTCTTGCCGCGCTCGGGCTTGAACAGGCGCGCGGAATCATGGGCGTGGCGGATGCGGTCGAGCCGGAAGGCGCGGAAATCATTGCGCAGTTCGCACCAGGCTACGAAAGTCCAGACCTTGCCCCAGAACCACAGGCCGAGCGGGCGCACATTGCGTGCGGTGATGCGGCCATCCACATCGGCATAGTCGAGCGCCACCACCTTGCGCATGGCCACCGCATTCTCGAGAAAATCCACCAATTGCCGCTCGGCGTCGCTCAGCGCCAGCCCCGGCGCATGCACTTCAACCGCGACGAGCCGGGCTTGCAGGGCGGGTGGCAGCACCGCGCCGATCTTGACCAGCGCTTCTTCCGCCGCCCTTGCCATGGCTGCGCCGCCAAAGGCGCGGGCCATGCGCGCACCCGCGACCAGCGCGACAATCTCGTCGCGGGTGAACATCAGGGGCGGCAGGTCAAAGCCTTCGCGCAGGATATAGCCGACGCCTGCCTCGCCATCGATCGGCACGCCGGTTGATTGCAGGTCGGCGATGTCGCGGTAGATGGTGCGCTCGGACACTTCCAGCCGCTCGCCCAGCATGCGCGCGGTGACAAGCCTGCCGCCGCGCAGATGCTGGACAATCTGGAAGAGCCGGTCGGCGCGGCGCATCAGGACGCTGCCGTCCCATATTCGCGTGCAAACAGGGCGCGCATCTGCGAGGCTTCCTCGCTGCGTTCCGGATAGAGCGCTTTGAGCACTTCGCAGGCGAAGGTGCCCGGCGCCGTGCCTGGTGCGGACACGATGCGGCCGTCTGCAACCGCATGCGCAACGTCGCGATAATGCGCCTGACCGGCATAGGCGCCGATACGTGTCTCGATCCAGCCAGCCCCGTTGCTTGTGTGAGCCCGACCGTCGAAAAGTCCGGCGCGGGCCAGCGCCAATGTCGCGCCGCAAATGCCTGCAACCACGCCGTCCCGGCCGTGGACTGAGTTCAACAGCGCCGACAGCCCTTCCGGATCATTGGCCGTCCAGGCGTCAGAGCCGATACAGACGACCGCCGAAAGTTCGCGATTGCGCGGATCGGCAATTGCCCGATCGGCGGAAACATTCAGTCCGCCGATCGAGCCGACAGGTCCGCCGTCCGGCGAGAGAACCATGATTTCCGTGCCGAACCACTCGGCGGCAGAACCGGCGAGATAGCCGTATTCCCAGTCCGCAAAGGGTGAGACGAGCACAAGACCGAGGGCTTTGGCCATCATTGGCCTCCTTTGGAGCGGTGAGCCCGTGTCGCGGGCCCACCGTTGATTTGCCGCATGTCAGGCCGAAAACAGGCCGATGGAATTGCCATCGGGGTCGGTGCAATAGGCAAAGCGCCCGGC
>JBATMU010000145.1:0-9857 GCA_049289995.1 Rhizobiaceae bacterium
GGAGGACGCGCCGGGCGGCAAGACCCGCTATGTCGCCATGGCCCGCCATTGGACCGCCGAAAACATGAAAAAGCATGAGGACATGGGCTTCCATCCCGGCTGGAACGCCGCCGCCGACCAGCTCGAAGAGCTTGCCAAAACGCTTTGACCCTTCGGGGAGGACACTGCGATGACTAAACCCTTTCCCGCCGACCGCGAACTGGTGCTGCACCGCGTGCTCGATGCGCCGCGCGAAACGCTCTTCAAATGCTGGGCCAGCGCGGACCTCTTGAAGCAATGGTTCACGCCCAGGCCATGGACCATCCCGATTGCCGCCATGGATTTCCGCACTGGCGGCTGGAGCCATGCCGACATGCACGGGCCGGAGGGCGAAATCTCGCTGATCCGCCACACCTGGCTCGAAATCGTGCCCGACGAAAAGATCGTTTTCACCGATGCCTTTCAGCGCGCCTGGGAGCCGTCCGAGCATCCCTTCATCGTGGCCATCATCACCTTTGCCGATGCCGGGCCGGGCAAGACCGATTACCGCGCCGTGGTCCGCCATTGGTCCGTCGCCGATTGCAAGCGCCATGAAGAGATGGGCTTTTTTGACGGCTGGGGCGCGGTCACCGACCAGCTCGAAGCCCTCGCGAAAACGCTCTAGGAGGATTGGCCATGCCCGCCAAAGTCCGCACCTGCCTCTGGATGAACAATCAGGGCGAAGCCGCCGCCACTTTCTATGTGTCGCTCATCGCCAATTCCCGCATTCATGCCATCAGCCGCTATCCCGAGGGCAGCGAACATGGCGCGCCGGGCTCGGCCATGACGGTCGATTTCACGCTCGGCGGCACGCCCTACCAGATCCTCAATGGCGGCCCGATGTTTCCATTGAGCGAGGCCGTGTCCATTTCGGTCACGACGGTCGATCAGCATGAGACCGACCGCTTGTGGACAGCGCTCATTGCCGATGGCGGCAATGAAAGCCAGTGCGGCTGGCTGAAGGACCGCTTCGGCCTGTCCTGGCAGATCGTGCCGGCCCCGGCCATGGCCCTGATGAGCGGCCCCAACGCTTCAAAGGTCTGGCCGGCGCTGATGCAGATGAAAAAGATCGACATCGCCGTGCTGGAGCGCGCCGCAGGCAGCTGAGCGACGGAGACAGAAATGCAGCTTTACTATTCGAGAAACCTCAATCCGCGCGTTGCCGTCGCCGTCGCCCGCCATTTGCAGTCCCCGGTCGAATTCATCGCCGCCCAGCCGCGCCATCCCGATCACGAAGAAGCGTTTCGGCCCATCAATCCGAATACGCTTGTGCCGGTCCTCGTTGATGGCCTGCGCACGTACTGGGAAACGGACGCCATTGCCTGCCGCCTGTCGCAACTGGCCGGGTCGGATTTCTGGCGCACCGATGCCGATATGCCGGAAATGGTCATGTGGATCAGCTGGGCCACCCATCATCTTACCCGGCATGGCGACGCGTTTTATTTTTGGCGGCTGATCGCCCCGCAGATCGGCCTGCCGCCGGCAGATGAGGATTTTCTCGCCGGGCAAATGCGCGAGTTCCGCAAGTTTGCCGCCATTCTCGATGCGCAGCTGGCTGGCAAGACCTGGCTGGTCGGCAACCGCCTGTCCTATGCCGATTTTCGGGTGGGCACGGTTCTGCCGTTCGCCAGGGCCGCCGGCCTGCCGGTTGCCGATTATCCGAACGTGCAGCGCTTTTCGGACCGGCTCGATCAAATTGATGCCTGGCTCGACCCGTTTGCCGGGCTTGCAGGATAAGATGAATTCGGGCTTTTACCGGCCAAGCCCCGCAAACCGGACACAAGCCGCCATGCCCCATCATCTCCCTGTCATCCGCCTCCCGCACGCAACTGATCTTCCCGCTTATGAAACCCCGGGGGCGGCGGGCATGGATCTGCGCGCCGCAATCGAAGACGGCCGGCCGCTGGTCATCGCTCCCGGCGAACGCGCGCTGATCGAGACCGGCCTCATCCTCGAAATCCCGCAGGGCTTTGAAGGCCAGATCCGTCCGCGCTCCGGTCTGGCGCTCAAGCATGGCATAACCTGCCTCAACACACCGGGCACCATCGACAGCGATTACCGCGGCGAATTGAAGGTACTGCTGGTCAATCTTGGCCAGGAGGATTTCACCGTCACCCGCGGCATGCGCATCGCCCAGATCATCTTTGCAGCCGTCGCGAAAATGACGGTTGCCGAAGTCAGCCTCGCCAATGAAACAGCGCGCGGCCATGGCGGTTTCGGCTCGACCGGGCAGTCCTGAGCGGCACGTGAAGGAACAGGCCATGCAAGCGATAACCGTTACCGACATGCACACCGGCGGCGAACCGGTCAGGATCGTCACCTCTGGCTGGCCTGAGGTTGACGGTAGGACCATTCTTGAAAAGCGCGCCTTTGCCCGCGCCCATCATGACAATCTGCGCAAGATGCTGATGTTTGAGCCGCGCGGCCATTTCGACATGTATGGCGTGCTCATGGTTGCGCCGACGCTGCCCGGCGCCGATATCGCCGTGCTGTTCATGCACAATGAAGGCTGGTCGACCATGTGCGGCCATGCGGTCATCGCCATGGGCCGTTATGCGGTGGAGACCGGGCTGGTTGCGGCGCGCGAACCCATGACGCGGGTCGGCGTCGAATGTCCGTGCGGACTGGTGCTGGCCGATGTTGAAGTGAAAGGCGGCAAAGCGGGAGCCGTGTCGTTTGAAAGCGTCACCGCCTTTGCCTCGGTGCTTGATCTTGCCGTCGATGTGCCAGGCTTTGGCAGCATCACCTGTGATGTCGCCTATGGAGGGGCGTTTTATGCGCTTGCCGATTGCGCGCAATTCGGACTGGAGTTCGGCAAGAACCGGGTCCGCGATTTCGTCGATGCCGCGACGGCCCTGTCGGATGCCGTTCGCAAGGCCCACAGGCTTGACCACCCGGAAAGCCGCGATCTTGAATTTCTCTATGGCTCGATCCTCACCGATGGCGGCGACGGCAAAGCCGCACCGACAAAAAACGTCTGCGTGTTTGCCGACGCCGAGGTCGACCGCTCGCCGACCGGTTCTGGCGTCACCGCACGGTTGGCGGCAATGGCGGCAAGGGGCCAGGCCTTGCCCGGCGAACACCATGTTTTCGAGAGCATTACCGGTGCGAATTTCACCGGCGCGGTCGAGCGCCTCGTGCCGGGCGGCGTGACGGTGCGGGTTGGCGGCCAGGCCTTTCACACCGGCAAGGCGGAATTCGTCCGCGAGACTGACGATCCGCTCGGCGGCGGCTTTCTGGTGCGGTGAGCTTGGCTTTCCTGCTTGTTCATTTTCATGCGCCAAAAGGGCGCAAATATTGGCGCAAAGGAATTTCCCGTGAAAAAGCTGCTGGTTGGAATGATCAGTCTGGCAGCGTTGGCCGCACTTTGGCTCATGCTGCGCCCGCCAGTAAAAATTGACCCGGTCCCGGCCGATCTGGCCAGAGGTTCGGTGCTCATTTATTTCGGCGCTGAAGACTGCCCCTATTGTCAGGCGTTCAAGGCAAGGGACATGGCAGAGCTGAAAAGCCGGGCCGATGCAGCCGGGATGCGTTTTGTCTTCAGGGAAGACAACAGTCTGGCCAACCTCGGCAAGCCGGATGTGTTCGGCGATTATCATCCGGTCTGGCTGGCGGTACGCGCCTATAATGGCAGCGGCGGCGTGCCGTCATTTGCGCTTGTGCGCGACGGCGAGCTTGCGGCGGCGGGCCTGGGCGAATGGCGCGGATTGATGGATTCACGATGACCCTGACCGGATTTCTTACCTATAGCGCTGCCCTTGCTTTGGCGGTTGCCGTGCCCGGTCCTGGTATCGTGGCGCTGGTGGCGCGCGGCCTCGGCTCGGGTTTCCGCGCCACATTCCCGATGGCGCTCGGCATTGCGCTGGGCGATCTGATTTATCTTACCGGCGCCGTGCTCGGCCTTGCCTATGTCGCGCAAGCCTTCGGCGCGGTGTTTTTGGCGCTCAAATATGCGGGCGCCGCCTATCTTCTTTATCTTGCCGTCCGCTTCTGGACCGGCAGCGCCGGGCTAGGCGCCATCAAGGCCGAACGCGCTGAGGGCGGGATGGCATCCTTCCTGTCCGGCCTCATGCTCACGCTCGGCAATCCCAAGGTCATGGTGTTTTATCTCGCGCTGCTTCCGGCCCTGGTCGATCTCGCTCAGGTCACGCTGGCCGATTATCTGGCGCTGACCGGCCTGACGCTCGCCATCCTCTTGGGCATTCTCCTGCCCTACCTGGCGCTGGCCTCGCGCACCCGCGCCCTCTTGGAAAAACCCGAAGCCCTCAAGCGGCTCGGCCGCGTGGCCTCGCTGTTTCTTGGCGGCGCGGCTTTGGCCATTGCCCTGCGGGCGAGTTGACAATCCATTCCTGAATTTGGGTAATTGACGAAACATTTTGCCAAATACGGCCGGATTTCCACGCTGCTTGCGCTAGCATTTTCCTGAGGCAAGCCTAGTCTTGGCCGCAAGTTGCGCCGGCTCACCGGCAAGGGAGGCATTGCCATGACCACGAAGAAGCCCGGCCGCGGCCGCATCTATGATTCAATCATCGACACGGTCGGCGATACGCCGCTTGTGCGCCTGTCAAAGTTCGCCCGGCTGAAGGGCATGCAGGCCGATCTCGCCGCCAAGCTCGAGTTCTTCAATCCGATCGCCTCGGTCAAGGACCGCATCGGCGTGGCGATGATCGAGGCGGCCGAAGCTGCGGGCGCCATCACGCCGGGCAAGACCACGCTTATCGAGCCGACCTCGGGCAATACCGGCATCGCGCTGGCCTTTGCCGCTGCCGCCAAGGGTTACCGGCTGATCCTGACAATGCCCGAAACCATGTCGTCCGAGCGCCGCAAGATGCTCAAGCTGCTCGGCGCCGAACTGGTGCTGACCGAGGGCGCCAAGGGCATGAAGGGCGCGATTGCCAAGGCCGAGGAGCTTTTGGCGGCGACGCCAGGCGCGGTCATGCCGCAGCAGTTCGAAAATCCGGCCAATCCGGAAATCCACCGCCGCACCACGGCCGAGGAAATCTGGAATGACACCAAGGGCGGGGTCGACATTTTTGTGTCGGGCATCGGCACCGGCGGCACCATCACCGGCGTCGGCCAGGTGCTGAAAGCCCGCAAGCCGGGCGTGAAGATCATCGCCGTTGAACCGAAGGAATCACCGGTTCTCTCCGGCGGCGCGCCCGGCCCTCACAAGATCCAGGGCATCGGCGCGGGCTTTGCGCCAAAAGTGCTGGATATTTCGGTCTATGACGAGATCGTCCAGGTGGCGAGTGCGGACGCCATCGAGACGGCAAGGCTGGTCGCGCGCATTGAGGGCCTGCCGGTTGGCATTTCTTCGGGTGCAGCGCTGGCCGCCGCTGCCGAAATCGGCGCACGGCCGGAAAACAAGGGCAAGCTGATCGTTGTCGTCATCCCGTCCTTTGCCGAGCGTTATCTGTCGACGGCGCTGTTTGACGGGCTTGACGGCTGAAGCGGGCACACGCCACAAACGCGGCATGAAAATCCTCTCCGTCAATACCGGCAAATTGGCCCGGATCGGCATGCTCGGCGCCAAGACCGGAATAGCCAAATTGCCGCGCGATGGCGCGGTCGCGGTCGGTCCGCTTGGGCTTGACGGCGACGCCATCGGCAATCTCAAGCATCATGGCGGGCCTGATCAGGCCGTCTATGTCTATATGCGGGAAGATTATGATTATTGGGAAGGCGAACTTGGCCGCGCCATGCCGCCCGGGCAATTCGGCGAGAACCTCACCGCAAGCGGCTTCACCAGCCTTGATGTAAGCGCCGGCGACCGGTTCACGTCAGGCCCGCTGGTGCTCGAAGTTACCAGCCCGCGCATTCCCTGTTCGGTCTTTGCCCGGCACATGGATATCGCCGATCTTCCGGACCGTTTCATGAAGGCTGGCCGATCGGGCTTCTATTGCCGGGTGATTGCGGAAGGAACCGTGGCGGCAGGCGATGTTTTCACCCTCGCAGCCTATTCGGGGTCGGCCGTCACCATCAGGCAGATGATGGCGGACTATCCCTACAAGCGATTGTCGGACGACGGGAGGGCGGCTTATTTGGCAGCGCCCATTCACCGCAACATGGCAGCCTATCTGCGCGGTGAGCGCGGCAGGCCTTGAACCATCAGGCGAAGGTGCCGCGGTTCTCGTGATGGCGGCGTGCACAGGCCGGGCCGGGACCGCGCATGTAATGGCGTTCCGGATGATAGCTCGGCACCACGAATTCGCGGACCGAATGCACATAACCGCGAAGTTGAAGAAAGATCGACATCTGCCCTGTCCTGTTTCGGAGTCCCTTCCGATTGGGGTGCATTTTGGCAGACAGAGGTGAATCCGCCGTGAACGCGCGGTTCATTTCGGCGTCGGAAAGGGCTGAATCCGGCATCAATTGCGGCAGAACCGCGGCATTTGCGGGGTCTTTTCGCGAATCGGCGGTTTTGCCGAAACCTCAGGCGCTGCCGATCAAAACGCCAGCCGCAAAAACCAGCGCCCCGCCCAGAATGACCTGAAGTGCGGCCCGGAGCCATGGCGTCTCCATGTAGCGGTTCTGGATCCATGTGATGGCGAATAGTTCGATGACCACGACAATCGCCGCCAGAGTGGTCGCAGTCCAGAATTGCGGGATCAGATAGGGCAGGGCGTGGCCAAGCCCGCCCACTGCCGTCATGATGCCCGAGGCCAGCCCGCGCTTGAGCGGCGAGCCGCGTCCGGACAGCTTGCCGTCATCATGGGCGGCTTCCGTAAAGCCCATGGAAATGCCCGCGCCCACCGAGGCCGACAGCCCGACCAGAAACGTCGTCCAGGTGTCCTGTGTGGCAAAGGCGGTGGCGAAAATCGGCGCCAGCGTTGATACCGAGCCGTCCATCAGCCCGGCCAGGCCCGGCTGCACATAGGTCAGGATGAATTGCCGCCGTTCGGTGGCGGCTTCCTCAACCACGGCTTCGCCCGCCGCATGTTTTTCGACAAGGCCGCTGGCGGTTTTCTCATGGCCGCTTTCGGCCAGCGCCAGATCACCCAGCAGCTTGCGCGTGTCGGCATCGGTCGAACGCTGGGCGGCGGCCAGATAGAACCGGTGCGCGCCGCGCTCCATTTCGGCGGCTATGCCCCTGACCTTTTCCAGCCCCAGCGGCTTGACCAGCCAGTCCGGCTTGCGCTCGAAATAGCCGCGCACATGCTCGCGCCGTATCAGCGGAATGACATCGCCGAAGCGCTTCTTGTGCAGCGCAATCAGCCGGTCGCGGTGGCCGTGCTCTTCTTCGGCCATGGCGGTGAAGATTTCGGCCGAACCGGGGAAATCGGCCCTCAGGCCCTCGGCATAGGCCTGATAGATCCGCGCATCATCCTCTTCGGATGAAATCGCCAGCGCCAGCATTTCCTGTTCGGAAAGCGTGTCGAACGCCCGGCGGCCGCCGGTGAAAAAGCGCGAAAGCATGTGGCCGGTTCCTATTTTGGGTTGGACCTGAATTAGAGTGCCCTCGCCATGCGGTCAATGCGCAAGGTCAATCGCCATCAGTCCAATGTCCGCCGGAACCGCATCAGCGCCATCCCTCCGAACACGAACACGAAGATGAACAACACGCCGACTTCCGAGGCGATGGCCGGCCAGTCCGCGCCTTTCAACATCACCGCCCGCACAATGCGCAGGAAATGTGTCAGCGGCAGCGCCTCGCCAATGCCTTGTGCCCAGCCCGGCATGCCGCGGAACGGAAACATGAAGCCTGACAACAGGATCGACGGCAGGAAGAAGAAGAACGCCAATTGCATGGCCTGCAATTGCGTCTCGGCCAGCGACGAAAAGAAATAGCCGAGCAGCACCAGCGCCGAAACGAAGACCAGAATGGCAAACAGCAACAGCGTCAGCGAACCGGCAAACGGCACCGAGAACAGGATTTTCGCTGCGGTCAGCACCACCAGCACCTGCACGGCGCCGACCACCAGATAGGGCAGCACCTTGCCCAGCATGATTTCGAGCGGCGTGGCCGGCATGGCCAAAAGGTTTTCCATCGTGCCGCGCTCGGTCTCGCGCGTCAGCGCCATCGAGGTCATCAGCGTCAGCGTCATCTGCAGGATGACGCCCAAGAGGCCCGGGACGATGTTGTATTGCGAAATGCCTTCGGGATTGTAGCGCCGGTGCACCACCACATCGAGCGCGGGCGGCGATGCGCCCTCCGCGCCCCGTTCGCGCGACAGCGCATAGGCCGCCACCGTGCCAAGCGTTGAAATCGCCCCGGACGCCACAGCCGGATCGGTGGCGTCGGCTTCGATCAGGATTTGCGGCCTGTCGCGCCGCGCCACGCGTCGGGCGAAATCCGACGGTATGGTGACGACGAATGCCACCTCGCCGCGCGCCATCATCGCTTCAGCCTCTTCTGCGCTCGCCCCGCTCATGGTGAAGCGGTAATAGCCGGTCTGCTCGAGGGCCGAGACGATGGCCCGCGAATAATGATCTGCGCTGGCGCTGACCAGCACCGAAGGCAGGCCCTTGGGGTCATTGTTGATGGCAAAGCCGAAAAGCACCAATTGCACCAGCGGCACGCCCAGCATCATGGCGAACGTGATGCGGTCGCGCCGCATCTGGATGAATTCCTTGCCGAGGATGGCCAAGAGCCTGCCAAGCGAGAAAAACCGGTTCATGCCATGTTGTCCGCGCTTTGCGACATCAGCCGGATGAACACGTCCTCAAGGCTGGTCTCGCCCCGTTCGACGGTCAGGCCCTCACGCTTTGCAAATGGCAGGAGCGATGCCGACAGGGCCGCGTCGTCGCTGCCCACCACATGCAGCGTTGCCCCGAACACCGCCACCTGTTCGACGCCTGGCAGGCCGTGCAGCTCCTGCGCCACATTCGCCAATTGCCGGCCGGAAACCACAAATGTTGAAAGCTTTGCCGAAGCAATGACTTCGGGGACGGTGCCGGAGGCGATCAGCTTGCCATAGGAGATATAGTGGATGCGGTGACAGCGTTCGGCTTCATCCATGTAATGGGTGGAGACCAGAACCGTCAGCCCCTCTGCCGCCAGCTTGTGGATCTCGTCCCAGAATTCGCGCCGCGCCTTGGGGTCAACGCCAGCTGTCGGTTCGTCAAGCAGAAGCAGCTTCGGCTGATGCATGATGGCGGCGGCCAGCGCCAGACGCTGTTTCCAGCCGCCCGACAGCGCGCCTGCCAATTGCTTCTGGCGCGAGGCCAGCCCGAGCGCCTCCAGCGTCCGGTCGACATGCGCGCGGGCCGGTTTCAGCCCGTAAAGCCGCGCCACGAACATCAGGTTCTCGGCAATCGACAGATCGGTGTAATAGGAAAACTTCTGCGTCATATAGCCGGTTTCGAGCTTTATCCGCCGAGCCTCGCTGAGGATGTCGAGACCAAGGACCTGGCCCGAACCTGCATCGGGGCTGAGCAGCCCGCACATCATGCGGATCGTCGTGGTCTTGCCTGAGCCGTTCGGCCCCAGGAAACCGGCGATCTCGCCCTTGCGTACCGAAATCGACACATCATCGACCACCCGCCGCCCGCCATAGGATTTGACGAGGCCGCTGACGTCGATGACGTTTTCGCCCGTGCTCATGGACTGTCCGCCAGGCTGACATCGACAATCTGGCCGGGCTGCAAGGCGGTCGCTTCGCCTTCCGGCAGCGCCTCGACCAGAAAAACCAGCTTTTGGCGGTTCTCGAGCGAATAGATCACCGGCGGGGTGAATTCGGGATCGGGCGACACATAGCTGACCTTGGCTTTGAGGCCCGCCGCGCAGCCGTCACAGCGCACGTCGAGCAGCACGCCCGGCCTGACCTTGGCCAGTGCCGCCTGCGGCACATAAAGGCGGAGCCGCACCGCGCCATCCGGCAGCAGCGACAGCACAGGTG
>JBATMU010000146.1:0-5684 GCA_049289995.1 Rhizobiaceae bacterium
ACGATGGCGTTCGACAGGGTGATCCACCATTGCGTGGACGGCGCGCCAATGGTCGTCTCGTGGGTCAAAAGTTCGAGGTTGAAACCGAAGGCGATCGGGAACACGCCGAGAATGGCGGTAAGCGCCGTCAGCACGACCGGACGGGCGCGTTCACGGCAGGTCTCGATGATCGCTTCATATTTGTCCATGCCTTCGCGGCGCAGATGGTCATAGGTGTCGATCAACACGATGTTGTTGTTCACCACCACGCCGGCCAGCGCGATGACGCCGATGCCAGACATGACCATGCCGAACGGCCTGTCGGTGATCAGCAGGCCAAGGAACACGCCGATTGTCGACATGACAACCGCCGACAGGACCAGCCCGACCGAAGTGAACTTGTTGAACTGGGCGAGCAGAACCACGAAAATCAGGAACATGGCGGCGCCAAAGGCCTTGGACAGGAAGACGCCGGCTTCTTTCTGTTCCTCATCTTCGCCCGCCATCTTGTAGCGGGCATTGCCGAGATCGGCTGCTTTCAACATTTCCTCGACCTTGGCGCGCACCACATCGGCCTGCAGGCCTTCGCGGATATTGGCCTGAACGGTGATGGTGCGCTCGCTGTCGAGCCGGGTGAGAACGCCGGTGCGGGCGGCAGGCTCGCGGGTGACAAAGTTGGAGATCGGCACCGAACCAAACGCGGTCTCGACGCGCAATTGGTCAAGCGTCGACAGCGTGCGGCGGTCCTCGGGCAGGCGCAGGCGGATATCGACCGCGTCATCGGAGCCGGCCGGGCGGTAATCGGTCAGCTTGAGGCCGGTCGTGACAAGCTGCACCACCGTGCCGACCGAGCCGGGACCGATGCCATATTGCGAAGCCTTGTTGCGGTCGACACGCAGTTCCCAGTCAACGCCGGGCGGCGGCAAGCCGTCGGCCACGTCGATGACCCCGTCAATGCCGGCCAGTTTGCCCGCCACCCTGCGGGCGGTGTCGTTGAGACCGGCCGGGTCGGCGGCCGACAATTGCACCTGGATGGCCTTGCCGGTGGGCGGGCCGGCCTGCGGCACCTGCACCTCGACATCGACGCCGGGAATGCCGGTCATGGCGACGCGCAGGTCGGCGAGGATGTCATTGGCCGCCTTGCGTTCTCGCCAATTGACGAATTCATATTGCAGCGTACCGATGACATCTTCGGCGACATTCTGGCCAAAGCCGCCGGAGCCGCCGACGCGGGTATAGACCGATTCAAGGCCCGGCCAGCCGATCAGCCGCTTTTCGACCAGCGCCACCGCCGCATCCTTCTCCTCGATGGAGAGATTGCCGCGCGCATGCACATAGAGAAGGCCGTATTCGGGTTCGACATCGGGGAAGAATTCAATGCCCTTGCCTTGCTTGCTGTAGACAAAAGGTACAGCGATCAACAGGACGATGGCCATGGCCATGACCACGAAAGGATGGCGGACCGCCTTGCGCACGGTCCACATGTACATGCCTTCCTTGGCCGGTCCTTCATGGACATGCGCCTTGGCGATCAGTGCGCCCAGTGTCGGCGTGAAAATCAGCGCATAGACCAGCGAGGCTGACAGGGTGACGATCAGGGTGATCGGCATGTACTTCATGAATTCACCGACGATACCCGGCCAGAACAGCAGCGGCGAGAAGGCGGCGATGCGGGTCATGGTGGCGGCAATGACCGGGCCTGCCATGCGGTGCGAAGCCATGGCAAAGGCATCGGCCTTGGGCATGCCCTCGCTCATGCGGCGCTCGGCAAATTCGGTGACGATGATGGCGTCGTCCACCAGCATGCCGACGGCAAGGATCAACGAAAACAGCACGACCAGATTGACCGTGTAGCCAAACATCGACAGCCAGAAAATGCCCATCAGGAAAGAGGCCGGGATGGCAAGGCCGATCAGGATGGAGGCACGGCCCGACAGCGTCGCCAGAATGACGATGAACACCAGGATGACGGCGGTGACCACGGAGTTCTGCAGATCAGCCAGCAATTGGCGGATGGTCGTCGATTTGTCTTGAGAATAGGACACGACCGAGCCTTCCGGCAGGAGCGCGCGGAATTCCTCGGCGACCAGCTTCACCTTGTCGACGGTCTCGACCAGATTGGCGCCGGTGCGCTTGGAGACTTCGATGGCGATGGCCGGCTTGCCGTTAAGCCGGGTGATCGAGGCTGAATCCTTGTAGGTCGAGCGGATGGTTGCGAGATCGCGGGCGCGGACCACGGCGCCGGGGGCGGCGATGATCGGCAGGTTTGCGACGTCTTCGACGGTCTCGATCAGCGACGGCACCTTGACGGCGTAATTGCCCTCCTTGCCCTCGATCGTGCCGGCGGCGACCAGCGAATTGGAGGCGGCGACCGCGCCGATCATCTGGTCGAGCTTGAGCCCGTAGGATGACAGCTTGACCGGATCGATGATGATTTCAACCATGTCATCGCGCGCGCCCTGCAATTTGGCATCGAGCACGCCCGATACATCCTCGATGCGGTCGCGCAATTCGCGGCCTGCCCGGATCAGCGCGCGCTCGGGCACGTCGCCGGCCAGCGTGACCACCAGAACCGGAAATTCGGAAATGTTGACCTCGTTTACGGTCGGCTCGTCGGCGCCCTGCGGCAGGTCGCGCCGTGCGTCGGACACTTTCGAGCGCACATCGTCGAGCGCGGTCTGCAGGTCGGCGCCTGCCTGGAATTCGATGAGCACATTGCCGCCGCCCTGATAGGCGGTCGAGGTCATCTTCTTGATGCCGGTAATGTTCTTGACGCGGCTTTCCATTGGCCGGAGCAAGAGCCGCTCGGAATCCTCGGGCGAAATGCCCTGGTAGCCCATCGAGACATAGATGATCGGAATCTGGACGTCGGGCTCGGCTTCCTTAGGAATGGAAATATAGGACAGCGCGCCCGCTACCAGAAAGAAGGCGAGAATGGCCAGCGTCAGCCGGGCATTGCGGATGGCATATTCAACGAGACCCATGACGCCGTTCCCTGCTTATTCGGTGGTGACGCCCAGTTCGGCGGCGAGCTTCTTGATCATTTCCGGATCGGCTTCGACGGCATTGACCGTATCGCCGTCACTGACCAGATCCTGACCGGCGACGATGATGCGCGCGCCGGCGGGAATGCCGGCCAGCACCAGGCCCTTTTCGGTGTCGTCAATCAGGTCAATGGGCAGGAACTGCACGACGTTGGCATCATCGGCCAGCCGCACGCCAAGATCACCTTTCGGGCCAAGCGTGATGACCGAGCGCGGCAGGTAGGTCGCCAGAACCTTGTCGGCGCTGATGGAGATTTCCGCGGTCATGCCGGCCGGGATTTTCAGCTCCGAATTGGCAACAGCCACCTCGACGCGGAAAGTGCGGGTCGCCGGATTGGCCTCGCGCGAAATATAGCGGATCTTGCCTTCGGCCGACCAGCCGCTGACCAGCTTGATGGAAGCCGGATCGCCAACCTTGACATAGCCGAGATTGCGTTCGCTGATTTCGCCGGCGGCAATCACCGGATCAAGGCTTAGCAGAACGGCCACTTGCGCGCCCTGCGACACGGACGAGCCTTTTTCCACGTCGAGCCGGTCAATGACTCCGGCAAACGGGGCCACCACCTGCACGGCGTCGAGTTCGGCTTGCGCGGTCTCGAGCTGGGATTTGGCGGCGGCGAGGCCGGAGCGGGCATTGTCCACCTGGAGCTTGGCGACCGAACCGGCTTTGGCGAGCCGCTCGATGGCCTTGGTTTCGGCCTCGCGCTGGACAAGCACCTGCTTGGCGGTTTCAACGCCAGCGCGGCGGGCGGCAGCGTCCAGCGAAAGGATCAGCGCGCCACTCTCGACCTGCTGGCCTTGTGCCACCGGCAATTCGGTAATGATGCCGCCGGCGCGGGCGGCAAGGGTGGCGCGCTTGTCGGCTTCGGTCAGGCCCGAAACGCGGATGACGCGGGCATGCTCGGCCTGCGGCGCCTTGACCACGGCGACCGTGCGCAAGAGCTTGGCGGGCGCTTCGGCTTTGGGCGCTTCCTTTTCAGCTTCGGCAGCTTCGCTGCCAACCGATGAAAATTCACCGGTCGCCACCCAGGCAGCCGAGGCAGCCAGCACGATCAGCGCGGCAACCTGATGGAACTTGATTCTCGCCATTGCAAACTGTCCAGTTTTCGGAAATTTCGTCCGGCCGCGCCGATTGGCCGCATATAGGTCAGGTTCGGGCCCGGTCCAATCGCGCAAGCGGCCCGGACCGGGCTTTATTCCATTTTAATGGCCAATCAAAGCCGAAATCCGGCAGAGATGCGGCACTCCTGCCACAGGCAGACGCTCAGGCGAAGGCAACGTCCCTCGAAAGCGGCAAGCTGCGGATGCGCTTGCCGGTCAGTGCGAAGATGGCATTGGCAAGTGCAGGTGCGGCTGGCGGTGTGCCGATTTCACCGACGCCGCCCATTTTCGGGGCGTTTTCCAGAATGGCGACCTCAAAGGCCGGACATTGGCTAATGCGCAGCGCGTCATAATCGGGAAAGCTCGACTGCTCAACCTTGCCATCGGCAAAGGTGATCTCCTGCATCATCGCCGCTGAAAGGCCGAAAATGGCGCCCGAAATCAACTGCGCCTCGATGATGCCCGGGTCGAGCGCCGTGCCGACATCAGCGGCAATCCACACCTTGTCGATCTTGACGGCTTTTTCTGTGCCGGAAACCTGGATGACTTCGGCCACCCAGCCGCCGAAAGACAGGCAAAAGGCCATGCCGCGCGCCGTGCCGGCGGGGGCAGGGCTGTTCCAGCCCGACATGTCGGCAACTTTCTGCACGACCGCTGCGGCCACCGGGAAATCCTTCATCAGCGCCAGTCTGAGGGCGACCGGATCGGTTTTGCCGGCAGCGGCGATCTCGTCAAGGAAGCTTTCGTGGAAGAAGGAATTGAAGGAATTGCCGACCGAGCGCCAGAAGCCGACCGGAATGGTCAGTGGCGCCAAAGCCGGGGAGACGCGGTAATTGGCGATGTTCAAAGGCTGGTCAAATGCGCCTTCGGTCAGAACCCGTTC
The DNA here is from genome assembly GCA_049289995.1 of Rhizobiaceae bacterium. Taxonomy (GTDB): domain Bacteria; phylum Pseudomonadota; class Alphaproteobacteria; order Rhizobiales; family Rhizobiaceae; genus JBATMU01. The sequence goes on from JBATMU010000146.1 coordinate 5,008, forward strand.
GGGGCCTGCGGGAGACAGCGACGGAAAGGTGCGGCGCATGACACTGGCGATAACTGATGGCGTGGCGATCTTTGCATCCAGCGCCAAGGGCAGGCCGTCATTGCCGATCCGGGCCTTGAAGCGTGCCTGGGCGGCAGGCCGGTAGGCATCGTGGCGCATGTCCTCTTCGCGGGTCCAGGTCACCTTGACCGGTTTGCCGTCGGCTTCTTTGGCGATGAGCGCCGCGTAGATCGAAAAATCCATCTCGCCACGCCGGCCAAAGCCGCTGCCCATCAAGGTGGTGTTGACGGTCACGGCTTTGGTCTCGATGCCGAGCGCCGAAGCGCACAATTGGCGGGTGATGGTCGGCATCTGGTTGGGCGACCACAGTTCCAGGCGCCCGTCCTTGAATTGGGCTGTTGCGTTCATCGGCTCCATGCAGGCATGGGCGAGATAAGGCACGGCGTAGTCAGCAGTGATGACCTTGTCCTGCGGCGCATCGGCAAAAGCGGTATCAACATTGCCGTCATCGCGCATGGCGGAGCCAGCCGGGCCGTTGAGCGCATCAGTCAGAACCTTGGAAATGGCGGCGGAATCGGCGGGATATTCAGCCTCTGCCCATTCCGCTTCGATCAATTCTGCCGCCTTGAAAGCGGCCCAGGTGGAGGTAGCCAGAATGCCGAATCCATGGCCATAGG
>JBATMU010000147.1:0-1880 GCA_049289995.1 Rhizobiaceae bacterium
TCCCATCACCATGGCGCGCATGAACCGGCTGTTCGGCGTCACCATGGCCGAACAGGGCGTCAGCCAATTGGTGAGCGTCGATCTGCAGACGGCGGAGCGGATAAGAGAAGCAAGCTGAAACTCAGGCCGCGCGCTCCAGCGGCTTGATTTTTTCAAGCGCGCCAGCCAGCCGCCGCTTGGCAATAACCGTGTCATAAGAGGCCTGCAGCCGCAGCCACCACCCGTCCGACAACTGAAAAAACCGGCAAAGCCGCAGATCAGTGTCGGCTGTGATGCCGCGCTTTCCGGCAATGATGTCGCCGATGCGCTGCGCCGGCACATCAATGCTTTTGGCGAGACGGTATTTGCTCATGCCAAGCGGTTCGAGGAACTCGGCCTGCAGCATTTCACCGGGAGATACGGGGTCCAAAAGCTTGGTCATGGCCTTGTCCTCCAATGATAGGCAACAATTTCAACGTCTTCCGGCCCGTCTTCGGTCCAGCGGAAGCAAATGCGGTATTGATCGTTCACGCGGATGCGCCACGCGCCCACCCGGTCGCCCTTGAGCGCTTCAAGCCTGTTACCCGGCGGCGAACGCAAGTCGCTGAATGACGCCGCCAGATCCGGCTGCACGAGCTTGCGCAGGGCAATTCTTTCAATCGCTGCAAATTTCCGGTCCGGCATCAGCCGAAACAGGCTCTCTGTTTCCTTGTTGCGAAACGATCGGATCATGCCAAATAATAACGCAACCCGTTAATAATGGGAAGCGTTATGTTTTGCCGGCGATCTTCGACGCGCACCGGACTGCAAGGCCGTTTGATCCGGATCAAGCGCAATGCCCGGCGCCCAAGCTAGCCTTGACCTGCGGATGAACGGACGAGTCTCATGGCAACCCAATGTGATGTCCTGATCGTTGGCGCGGGACCGGCGGGTTTGGCGCTGGGCTGTTCGCTGGCCGGAACCGGGCTGAAAACCGTACTGGTGGAAAAATCGTCTGCGGAAACGCTGGCCGCACCCGCGCCGGATGGCCGCGCCATCGCTTTGACGCAAGGCTCGATGGACTTGCTTGACCGGCTTGACGTGACGCCGCGATTCCTTCCCGGCGAAGCTTCGCCGCTCAGACAGGCGCATGTGCTTGACGGCAAATCGCCTTTTGCGCTGGTTTTCGCCGACCGAAAACGCGATGGCCTGGGCTGGCTGGTTCCCAATCATGCCATCCGGCGTGCGCTGCATGGCGCATTCAGGGACAATTCCGGGGCGGAACTCTTCACCGGTGTTTCAGCGGAAGGCGTGCGCCGTAATGCGGCAAGCACAACCGTCACCTTGTCCGACGGCAGGGAAATTACCGCCCGGCTTCTGGTCGCCGCCGATACGCGGTTTTCCGTCATGCGCCAGAAAATGGGCATCTCCGCCTTCATGCATGATTTCGGCCGCACGATGATCGTCTGCGACATGGAACATGACGTGAGCCATGGCGATATCGCGCTTGAATGCTTTTTCTATGAGATGACCATTGCCACCCTGCCGCTGAGCGGGCAGCGCTCCTCAATCGTGCTGACCATGCCGACCGGCGAGGCAAGCCGCATAATGGCCATGGCGCCGCAGGAGCTTGCCGATGACATCGGGCGGCGATTGGGCGGCAGGCTGGGCGGCATGCGGCCTGCGGGCGAACGCCATGCCTATCCGCTAGTTGCCGTCTATGCCCGCAAATTCGCTGCCGAACGTTTTGCACTGATTGGCGACGCCGCCGTCGGCATGCATCCGGTCACCGCCCATGGCTTCAATTTCGGGTTGGCCAGCCAGCATGTCCTGGCAAAGGAGATAAAGGCCGCCCTGGCGCGCGGCGAAGATTTTGCGGCCGAGGCAGCCCTGTCGCGCTATGAGCGCGCCCACCGGCTGGC
>JBATMU010000148.1:0-8067 GCA_049289995.1 Rhizobiaceae bacterium
GGCGGCAGCGGCCTGAAAAGCAGAAGGCCGGACGCAGCGCGCCCGGCCTTTGCAGAAAATCGTTTTGATTCAGACCATTGCCATGCGCCCTGTCACGCGGCGCATTTCGGGATGGCTATGGCACAAGCCCAATGATGAGGGCGCCGACAAAGGCGAACGCCATGCCGATCATCAGGGCATTGAACGGTTTTGCAAGTCCCATGGTCCAGTCTCCTGTTGCAGACTACAGGTCCGAATCTAGTCCAGTTTTGCTTTCAGACAAGCAAAAATGTTGCTGCACTGCAGCGAGATTGTGGGAAATCCGACCTGCCTCATGGCGGAAATTTCTGATTTCATGACGAAAATCAGTGCCGGTCACGCTTGCGCCGACTGTTGAAACATTGCCGGAATTCAGCCTTTGAGGCGATCTTCCAGCCATGCGGCGGCAGCCAGCGCCAGGCTGTCGCGACCGAATCGGGCGATGATCTGCACACCCAGAGGCATGCCGTTTGCGCCCTTTAGGCCGGGCACCGAGACGCAGGGATTGCCACAAAGGGTCCAGAGCTTGTTGACCAGCGGGCTGCCGGTCGAGCCGAGCCCCAAGGGTGCCGCTCCCAAGGCTGAGGGGGCAAGCAGCACATCGAAATCGGCGAACAGGCCGGTTGCCGCCTTGCGGGCAATGCGTGCGGCCGAGCGTGCGGCGTCATAGTCTGCGGCGCTGACCGCCGCTCCAGCGTCCAGCGCCGCAAGCAGGGTTTGGCTGATTTGGCTGCGGTGCAGGCGCAATTCATGGCCAAGTGCGCGGGCAGCTTCATGGTTCTGCACGACGCCGTGCAGGCTGCGCGCCTTGGCGAGGCTTTCCGGTTCGGCGCAATCGCCGATCAACGCACCAGCCTTTTCGGCCATTCGCGCAGCATTTTGGACAGCGTCCTGCATGTCCGGAGACACCTGATCCCAGTCGCCGGAGCGGTAAATGCCGATGCGCAGGCCGGGTCCGGTTTCAAAAGTCAGCGGGCGTTCGAGCAGGCGCGCAACTAATTCGGTCATGTCAGCGGCGGAGGCCGCGAAAAAGCCCGGCGTATCGAGTGACCAGGCGAAGGTTTTCATGCCGACAGACGGCGCGAGCCGGAAACTCGGCTTGAAGCCGGATATGCCGCAGAATGCGGCCGGGCGGATGACCGAACCGCCGGTCTGGCTGCCAAAGGCCGCGGGCACCATGCCCGCCGCCACGGCGGCTGCCGAGCCAGAGGAGGAGCCGCCCGGCGTATGGGCGGTGTTGACCGGGTTCTTGGTGCGGGCCGGCTCAAGAAAGGCAAATTCGGTGGTCACCGTCTTGCCCGCCACCCAGCCGCCCTTCTGGCGCGCCATGGCGACGAGCGCCGCATCCGCCGCTGGCTGCCAGCCGGCATAAACGGACGAGCCTTGGCAGGTCGGCAGGTCGTACGTGTCGTAAATGTCCTTCACGCCGATGGCGAGCCCGGCGAGCGGGCCTTCGGGGTTTTCGGTTGGCAGCGGTGCGCGGCATTCGAAAGCGCCGATCTCCGCATCCTTTTCAGCGATGGAAGAAGCGGATTCAGCAAGGCAATCAAGCGCCGTGCGGCGGCCGGATTCGATATCGGACAGGATTTTTTTGACAGAGAGCATCACACCCTATCGCCGGGAAAACAGGCGTCCGTCAATGACCAGGAGGCCCAACAGGATTAGCGCCATGCCGGCAAGCTCGATGGCTTCCAGCCGCTCGCCGAGAAACAGCGCGCCGAGCAGCACCGCCGAGACCGGCACGATCAGGGTGACCAGCGAGGTGTTTGTCGGCCCGGCATCCCGCATCAACCTGAAAAACAGCAAATAGGCAAAAGCGGTCGAAACCAGCGCCATCAGGACGATGGCCCCCAACACCGGCTGCGAGGCGTTTGTTAGCGTGGCCGGCGCGCCAAACAGGGTGACCAGCGGGATCATCAACACCGTCGAGCCGGTGAGCTGGCCTGCCGCCATTTCAAGCGGCGGCACATTCCTGAACCGCCGGGCATAGGTGCCGACCGCACCATAGGACAAGGCGGCCGCCACCACACAGAGCTTGGCCCAAAGCGGGCTTGCAAGGGCGCCCGACAGGCTCGGCATGAGCATGATGGCGGTGCCGGCAATGCCGATGGCGATGCCAAGGAGCCTGTGACGGGCGACCGGCCCGTCATCGGTCAACAGGCGGGCGATGGCGATGGTCCAGAATGGCGTGGTGGCGTTGAGCACCGAGGCGAGGCCGGCGCCAAGCTCGGTCTGACCCATGAAGATCAGCGAAAACGGAATGACATTGTTGAGAAGGCCAAGGCCGAGAAAGGCCAGCGGCATGGCGAGTATGGCCGCAGGGCGCACGCCTTGCGCCGCCATGACCACCCAGAGTGCGGCTGCCGCCAGCGAGACGCGGGCGAGCACCAGCGTGAAGGCCTCGACCTCCATGACGGCAATGCGCGAAAAGAAGAACGAGCCACCCCAGATGACGCCTAGCAGCAGCAGCATGGACCAGCTTCTGGCGGAAATGGCATTTTCGGGGATGGCGGTCATTATTGGTTCCTTGCCGCGCCGTGATATGTGCCCGGACTGTCCCGCGCCACCCGGAAAGCGGCGGGCAAGCGGTCTTTTTCCGGCAATGAACGCCTGATAGCGTTGCGGCAAAGAAATGGGAGGCCCGCCATGGAGCGATTCGCAAATGCTGCCGAAGCTGCGCTCAAGCTCAGGCCAGACGAGCCGGTCTATTGTTTCAGGCCCGAGGTGCTGAAGGAAGACGCGCGCGCCTTCATGGGCATGTTTCCAGGCAAGACCGCCTATGCGGTGAAAACCAATGGCGAGCCGATGGTGCTGAAAGCCTTGAGCGAAGTCGGCGTGAGGTGTTTCGATGTGGCCTCGCCTGCCGAATTTGCCGCCGTCCGGGCGATCTCGGCGGATGCCGAGATGCTCTACATGCATCCTGTCAAGGCGCAGTCCGACATCAAGCTGGCGCTTGAACACTATGGCATTCGCGTCACGGTCATCGACCATGAGGACGAATTGGCCAAGCTGTTGCGGGTGGTGCGCGCGCTCGATCTCGATCCCGGCTCACTGACGGTCTATGTGCGGCTGGCGACCAAGGGCGAGGCCGCCTATGAGCTGTCCAAGAAATTCGGCTGCGGGCCGGCGCAGGCGGTCGAACTCATGCAGCGGCTTGACCGGACCGGCTTCAAGGTCGGCCTGTGCTTTCATGTCGGCAGCCAGATCGAAGATCCGGACGTCTATGACCGGGCCTTGAAGTCCGCCGACTGGGTGCGCAAGCGGGCCGGCGTGCCGCTGGCCGGTCTCGACATTGGCGGCGGTTTTCCGGCCGAATATGGCCGTGCGCCCAACTCGCCGCCCGACGCCATGCCTGATCTGCCGGATTTGATGGCGCGGATACGCAGCGACATTGACGAATGGGGATTTGGCAAGACGCCGCTGGTGGCCGAGCCCGGAAGGGTGATCTGCGCGCACGCCTTTTCGCTGATCGTGCGGGTACTGCTGCGCAAGGGCAGGCGGCTTTACATCAATGACGGCATATGGGCTTCGCTGTCGGACAGCTGGACTGGCAAGATCACGCTGCCCGCCCGGTTCATTCCCGATCCGGCCATCCGCCAGCGCAATGGCGATGAGGAAAATATCGTGCCCTTCAAGGTGTGCGGAGCGACCTGCGATTCGGTCGATATCCTGTCGCGGCCATTCTGGCTGCCGGAAACCTGCGATACCGGCGACTGGATCGAGATCGGCCATATCGGCGCCTATTCCATGGCGCTCAGAACCCGTTTCAACGGCTTCTACCCGGACCGGTTCGTCGAAGTGACGACGCCTTTTGACGAGGGCGGGCCGGTGGCGGGCTTTGCCACGCTTGAAGGCATGGGCGGCAAGGAAAGTGCGGCGTCATGACCCTTTGAAGCGGCACGGGCCAAGCCTACCTTAGGTGGATGAAAAGCCAGAAATTGCCCAAGCTCGTCCGCTTCGTGCTGATCAATTCGGTGATCGGAATCGTGATTGGCTGGATGGTGGCGGGCCTATTGGTCTGGGCCGATCTCGGCGGGTTCGGCAGTCTCGTTTTGAATTCGGCAAACCGGGCGGCGGCCATATTCATTTTGGCTATGTCATTCGGCGTGACGTTCGGGTTCGGTTTCCTGACCACGGCCGTGCTGCTCCTGCCGACCGACAAGGACAGTTTTGACCGCATGTAGGCCCTCCGGCCTTGTTTCGGCCCGCCTGACCGGCATGGTGACACGCATGTGATTCGCGTCATGACCGAACGGAGGAGGCGGGGCTGAACGACACTGCGCAAAACGCCTTCCACCTCACCGACATCGCTTTCGTGATTGCGGTCGCCGTGACGCTTGGCCTCGGGCTGATGCGGCTCAGACAACCGCCACTGGTTGGCTTTATCCTTGCAGGCGTCATCACCGGGCCGACCGGATTGGGCCTGGTGAGTGCGGGCGCCAATGTCTCGGCACTGGCCGAAATGGGCGTGCTGCTCCTGCTGTTCTTCATCGGCATGGAATTGTCGCTCAAGGCCTTTGTGCACAGCCTGCGGCCGGCGCTTCTGATCGCGCTTGGCCAATTGGCCGTGTCTCTGGCCATTGGCGCGGGCGTGGCCGTGCTGACCGGGGCGGCATGGGCGGAAGGGGTGATCATCGGCTTCATCGTGGCGTTGTCATCAACGGTCGTCGCCATGAAAATGCTCGACGACATGGGCGAATTGCGCAAGCGGGCGGGGCGCATCACGGTCGGCGTGCTGATCGCCCAGGATCTGGCGCTGGCCCCGATGCTGATTTTCGTCAGCGCCATGGGCGGCCAAGGCGTCAGCGTTTTTGCTGTCACGGTGCGCATCGTGTTCGCCGTGTCGCTGCTCGCCTGGCTGTTGTGGTGGCTTGGCAAGCACAACAAATTCAACGTGCCATTCACCGAGGCCATTGAAGGCAAGACAGAGATCGTGGCGCTGGGCGCGCTGGCCATCTGTTTCGGCGCAGCGGCGCTGTCGGGCCTGTTCGGCCTGTCGCCTGCCTATGGCGCGTTTCTGGCCGGGCTGGTGGTCGGCAATTCCACGCTGCGCAGCCGCGCCATTCCGGTGATCGAGCCGATCCAGAGCGTGCTCCTGGTGGTGTTTTTCCTGTCCATCGGCTTGTTGATCGACCTGAATTACATTGTCGCGAATTTCTGGGAAGTGACGCTTGTTTCGCTGATGGTGATTGCCGCCAAATCGGCGCTGAACGTCTTTTTGCTGCGGCTGACCGGCTATGACCGCGACACCGCGCTGATCGGCGGGCTGTCGATGGCGCAGATCGGCGAGTTTTCGTTCATCCTCGCGGCGGCGGGATTTGCATCGGGCGCGCTCGGGCCGGATTCCTACCGGCTGGCCATTGCCGTCACCGCGGTCACGCTTCTGGTTTCACCCGCCTGGTCAAGCCTCATGCACCGCGTGCATGATCTGGCCAATACCGGCTATGCCAGCTACCGGGCAGCGCTTTCTGAAGCTTATGCGGCGGAAATCGGCAATGTCGGCCATGGGGTGTTCCGGGTGCGGCTGCGCTACCGGGCGGCGCGCAAGGCCTGGCGGCGCGCCCGGCGCAAGGCCAAAGTCAGCGCATGAAAGCAATCCAGATCAGCACGAGCAGGCTGGTCAGCACGCCGTTCAGGCCCATGGCTATGCCCGCGAAGGCGCCGGCGGTTTCCGACACCTGAAAGGCGCGGGCCGTGCCGATGCCATGCGAGGCGACGCCGGCGGCAAAGCCGCGCGCCGCAAAATTGCGAATGCCGAGAAAGTTCATCAATGGCGTGACGATCACCGCCCCGGTGATGCCGGTGGCGATCACCAAAACAGCGGCGAGTTCGGGAATGCCGCCCAGCGAGCGGGCAAGCTCCATGGCAATCGGTGCGGTCACAGATTTGACGCTGATCGAAGCGAGCGCCGGGTAGTCGGCGCCCAAAAGCCAGGCGATGCTGACGGCGCTCAGACTGGCGGTGATGGAACCCGCCAGAATGGCTGCCGCCATCGGCACGATGGATTTGCGCACCATGACCCGGTTGCGCCACAGCGGCACGGCCAGCGCCACCGTTGCCGGGCCAAGCAGAAAGTGCACGAATTGCGCGCCCTCGAAATAGGCAGGATAGGCAGTGCCGGTGCCAATGAGGATTGCCACCAGAATGGCAGCGGCGATGACCACCGGATTGGCAAGCGGCGACCGGCCGAAATGGCGCGAAATAAAGTCACCAAATGCGTAGGCAAGACAGGTCAGCGTCAGCCACAACAGCGGCGAGGCTGACAGATAGACCCAGATTTCACTGATGTCAGGCGTCATCGCCGCTTCCCGTCAATTTCTGCACGCCAAGAAACACAAAGACGGTGACCAGCAGCGTCACCAGCGTGGACAGGAGGATGGCGACGGCCAGCGCCAGACCGGCCGAGCGCAGGATTTCGCCATGCTGGACGATGCCGACGGCGGCCGGGACAAACAGCAGCGACAGGTTTTTCAAAAGGCCGTCGGTTGCTGCGGCTTCGCTTTCGCCTGGACCACCACGCGCAAACAGGATGGCGAGATAAATCGCCATGCCGACCACCGGGCCGGGGAATGTGATGGATGGCGCGAACTGCCGGAGCAAAGTCACGAGGATTTCGCCGGCCAGTTGACAGGTCAGCAGCAGCGCGAACGCCATAGGCAGGGAGATTTGCGGGGCGGGCCGGCGCGGCATTTTTCAGCCTTCAGCCGGCATTGGCTGATAGCCATTTGCGCCAATCCGAAGTGCTGCCGCGGAAGACATTGATGTCGGCGTCGCCGGTGATGCCCGGCACCTTGCCGGTGGCGGTATATTGCCAGAACAGCCAGGGATGGCCGTCATACTTGGCCGTCGGGTGGGCCGCCGTTGAACGCAGCCAATAGGGATAGCCCTTGAAAGATGACAGGCCATTGTCCTCGAAAAAATCCGGCGTCACGTAAATGATCGGCTTCTTGCCGTAGTGGCGCTCGACCATCTGCAGGAAGACGCTCATTTCCTTGCGCACGGCTTCGGGCTTGGGCCGCAACTTGCAGCTCGGCGAATCCGGGTTCCATTCCATATCCAGCACCGGCGGCAAGGCGGACGGGTCATTGGGCACATGCTTGATGAACCAGCGCGCCTGTTCGAATGCCGGGCGGCAGAAATAGAAGAAATGATAGGCGCCGCGGGGAATGCCGCGCGCCTTGGCCGAGGCCCAGTTCTGCGCAAAGCCGTCATCAACCCGGTCGCCGCCTTCGGTGGCCTTGATGAAGGCAAAGGAGACGCCCGATGATTTGGCCTGGCTCCAGTTGATTGCGCCCTGGTATTTGGCGACATCAACGCCGTGCACGGCATGGCCATGCGGTGAGTTCTTGCCGAAATCGAACGGATCGCGGTCACCGAACCGGCGCCTTGCGGGCGCGTAGGAGGCCTGTTCGGCCGCCGCTGCATGATTGGCTTCTTCTTGCGCGAGCGGTACGATGGAGGCGTCGCTGACCGTGGTCTCCGCCAGAGGGCGCGGCACGGCGGCGACCTTGGCCGCGTCATAGTCGACGGAATTGCAGGCCGGCAGCGCGGCGATCAACACAAGGGCTGCAAGGCGGGTTTTCAAGGCCGGTGAATTCCTGAGATTTGCGATGCAGCGCTTTGGCGATCAAACCGGAACACTGCCGAAACAGGGTTAACATTTCGGCAATTTTGCGTCCTTGCGCAAGCTTGCCCCGGGGAATGCGGCGGAATTTCGTCAATTTTGGCAGGCACGGCTTGCAGGAGAAATGTTCTGGCGTCACCAATGGGCAAACGGGAGGCGTGCATGCTGTTGAGAATCACCAAAATCCTGGCGGCCTTGCTGCTGGCGCTCGTGTCTGGCCTCGCCGCCTGGCTGACGGCCGCGCCGCCCGCGCTGATCCGGGTCGCCACCAGCTATTCAGCCAAGATCGTCTGTTCAAATGTGTTTCTGGCCGGGCGCGATGCGCAGGCTGTCTTGCAGGATGACGTGCAGGCGCCGGGTCATCCGATCCTGAAATTCGTGAAGGTGACGGTGGATGAAAGCGAAGGCACCGTGCAGGCCGGGCT
>JBATMU010000149.1:0-3727 GCA_049289995.1 Rhizobiaceae bacterium
GTGCCGAACACCGGCACCAGATTGATGAACAGGCCGGCGCGGTTGGCGCCGATCAGTTCATTGCCCCTGATCCAGAAGGCCTGGGCGAGGATCGAGGGAAAAATCGCCGTATAGGCGACAACGCCGAGACCGGTGGCGCCGGGCAGGACAAGCTGGTCAGCCCAGGCTTCAAAGGCGACGAAAGGCAGCGAGGTGAGAAAGGCAAAGCCGGTCAACATGACCATCAGGCTTTTCCAGTGCAGTGGCGGCTTATCGCGCAACTGCACGGTATAGACGCCATAGACAGCGATTGCCGCCAGAACCAGAGCGTCACCCGCATTGATTTCCAGCGTGAACAGGCGGGACAGCTCCCCGCGTGCCGCCACCACCGCGACACCAACCAGCGTCAATGCAAATCCGGCAATTTGCAGCGGCCGGGTTTTCTGGCCGTGCAGGACAAAGCTCAACAGGAAAACCACGGCGGGCATGCCGGCCTGAACGACGGCGGAATTTACCGCGCTGGTCATGGCGAGCGCCGAATAGAGCGCGGCGTTGAACAGCGAGAAACCGAAGAACGCCATGGCCGCAAGCCAGATCCAATGGCGGGCGATGATGGCGCGGTCGGCATGGAGTTCGCGCCAGCCGATGGTGATCAGCGCCACACAGGCGATGCCCCAGCGGGCGGCGGTCAGAAGCATGGGCGAGATTTCGCCGACCGCCATTTTGCCCGCAACAGAGTTGCCGCCCCAGAAGAGCGCGGTCAGGGCAAGCAAGAGATAGGCGAGGCGGGAATGGGTCATGGCCGGGGCAGCTTTCCCACAGAACCGTCTTTCGCGAAAGCCGGGTGTAAGGCTGTTTTTGACAGCGGAGGCGCGAGGCGCTACGCGCGGCCTTCCAACAGGCCTCTTGTTCATGAATGCCCGCCAGCTTTTCACCTATCTGCATCTCGGCCTGACTTGGGGGCTATCGTTCACCGTCCTTCTGCATGTGGTCGAGGCGTTCGGCTGGGCGGGAAGCGTCGCGTTCCGCAGCCTGCTGGCCGGCGCGCTCCTCTATGCGGCGGCGCTTGTGTCATCGCGCAAGCTGGATTTTGGCGGCCGCTGGAAAGACTACGCCATTGTCGGCGCGACAACGGTGACCGGGCAATTGGTGTGCATGTCCATTGCCATTCCGCATATCGGCACGGCCATGTCGTCGATCTTCGTTGCAGCCATTCCGCTGTTTTCCATGCTGATCAGCCAAGCCTGGGGACTGGAAAAAATTTCGGGCCGGGGATTGGCAGGCATAGCGCTCGGCATGGCCGGCATTCTGATGCTGGTCGGCTTCCCGGCTGTGCCGATGACCATGAATTTCATTCTTGGCAGCATTCTTTCGCTGATGGCGGCGTTCTTTGCGGCCTATGGCTCCAACCATGTCAGCCGCCACCTGAAGGACAGGGGCGCCTGGGAGGTGAACATCGCCACCTCGGTCATCGGCGGATTGATAGCCGTTCCTGTCCTGGCGTTGGTGCCGCTGCCGCGCGCCACTGTTCTTGCCGATCTTGGCTGGCTTCTTGCCCTGGCCGGCATTGTCGGGGCGCTCAATTACACGCTCTATTTCAGGCTGGTCGCGGAGATCGGCGCGACGAAAACCATTACCGTCGAATTTGTGGTGACCATTGTCGCGGTCATTGTCGGCACGCTGCTGCTCGGCGAAAAGCTCAGCCTGATCCAGCTTGCGGGCGCGGCGACAATTCTGGCCGGCTGCACGCTGGTGCTGGGGCTGTTCCAGCCGAAGGAGCCGGATATCCACGGTTAGGGGGCCGTTGCTGCCTGCGGCACTTTTTTCCTCGCTTCGCCGCCCTTCCGCCGGTATAGAGCCGCGGGAACAGGGCCCCGATTCCTTGCTCCCCCAAATTTTACCGCCGTTGACCGGGAGACCCTGAATGGCAAATGTAGTGGTTGTCGGCTCGCAATGGGGCGATGAGGGCAAGGGCAAGATCGTCGACTGGCTGTCGGAGCGCGCCGATGTGGTCGTGCGTTTCCAGGGCGGCCACAATGCCGGCCATACGCTGGTCATTGATGGAATCAGCTATAAGCTTTCTCTTCTTCCTTCCGGCGTGGTGCGCGGCAAGCTGTCTGTCATCGGCAATGGCGTGGTGTTTGACCCGCATGCCTTCGTGGCCGAGGTCGAACGGCTGGCCAAGCAGGGCGTCGCGGTGACGCCTGCCATCCTGAAGATCGCGGAAAACACACCGCTCATTCTTTCCCTGCATGGCGAGCTTGACCGGCTGCGTGAAAGCAAGGCGGCGGCAGGCGCCAAGATCGGCACGACCGGGCGCGGCATCGGGCCAGCCTATGAGGACAAGGCCGGACGCCGCTCGATCAAGGTGATGGACCTTGCCGATCCGGCCACGTTGCCTGCCAAGATCGCGCGGGTGCTGGCTCACCATAATCCGCTGCGGCGCGGGCTTGGGGTGGAAGAGGTGCTGCCGGAAACCATCATGGCCGAATTGATGGCGGTGCGTGACCAGATCCTGCCGTTTGTCGATATCGTCTGGCGCATTCTCGATACGCGCCGCCGGGCGGGCGACCGCATCCTGTTTGAAGGCGCGCAAGGCACGCTGCTGGATGTCGATCACGGCACCTATCCGTTCGTGACCTCGTCCAATGTGGTGGCCGGACAGGCGGCCGCCGGTTCCGGCATGGGGCCAGGCGCCATCGGCTATGTGCTTGGCATCACCAAGGCCTATACGACACGGGTTGGCGAGGGGCCGTTTCCGACCGAGCAGCAAAACGAGATCGGCGAGTTCTTGGGTTCGCGCGGCCATGAATTCGGCACGGTGACCGGGCGCAAGCGGCGCTGCGGCTGGTTCGACGCGGTGCTGGTGCGGCAGGCAGTGGCCGTCAACGGCATCAACGGCATTGCGCTGACCAAACTCGACGTGCTCGACGGGCTTGAAGAGATCAAGGTTTGCACCGGCTACAAGCTGGATGGCGAACTGATCGACTACCTGCCCGCCAGCCAAGGCGCGCAGGCGCGGGTCGAGCCGGTCTATGAAAGCTTCGAGGGCTGGAAGGAAACCACGGCGGGTGCGCGCAGCTGGGCCGAACTTCCGGCACAGGCCATCAAGTATGTCCGGCATATCGAGGAGCTGATCGGCGCGCCGGTGGCGCTGTTGTCCACCAGCCCCGAACGCGACGATACGATTCTGGTGGCCGATCCTTTCCGGGATTGAAACGCCTGCATTATGCGTCACGGTTGCCATGACGGGCCATTCGGGGCAAAAGGCCATGAGTTTGACGTATTCGGGTTGATTTAAGAGGACTGCCCGGTATCGGGGCGCACAGGCAGGATCCATGGCAGATTTCGTTGCGGTATTGAGAAAGACGATTGACGGGCTGGGCACCACGACGCCTGCGCTCCGCGCGAGGGTCTATGACAAGGCGCGCGGCGCCATTCATGCCAAACTCAAGGCGACCAATCCGCCGCTGTCAGCCGAGGCCATCGAGCGGCAGAAACGGGCGCTGGAAACGGCAATCGAAACCGTTGAATTCGACTATGCGGTTGATGACGCGGCTGGCATCACGCCGGGCATGCTGAAGACCGCGGCACCGGTTGCCCCCGCTCAGCCGCATGGCGCCTCGCCGTTCCGCACCCTTCCCGTCCGCCCGCAATCGCCCTTTGCCCGGCCCGGATCAGTCATCCAGCCCGAGCCGCCGATTGTCCGTCCCGAACCGGTGGCGCGTCAGGAAACCGCAGCCAAGCC
>JBATMU010000150.1:0-1893 GCA_049289995.1 Rhizobiaceae bacterium
GCCTTGAAGTCATCGAGTTCTGCATCGGCGCGCCGCACCTGTTGAAGGGCGAGTTCACCGATGGCGCCGGCCCCAATATCGACGTCTATTCCATGCGCCAGGCGCTGGGCGTGGTGGCGGGCATCACACCGTTCAATTTCCCGGCCATGATCCCGCTGTGGAAGATCGGCCCGGCTCTGGCGACGGGCAACACCTATATCCTCAAGCCTTCCGAGCGCGATCCGGGCGTGCCGATGCGCATTGCCGAATTGTTCATGGAGGCGGGCCTGCCGGCGGGCGTGCTCAATGTGGTCAATGGCGACAAGGAAGCCGTGGACGCCATACTCGATGATCCGGACATCAAGGCGATCGGCTTTGTCGGCTCGACGCCGATTGCCCATTACATCTATTCGCGCGGCTGCGCCAACGGCAAGCGCGTGCAGTGTTTCGGCGGCGCCAAGAACCACATGGTCATCATGCCGGATGCCGACATGGACCAAGCCGTCGATGCGCTGATCGGCGCAGGCTACGGCTCGGCCGGCGAGCGCTGCATGGCCATTTCCGTGGCCGTGCCGGTTGGCAAAGAAACGGCGGACCGGCTGATCGCCAAGCTGGTGCCGCGCGTTGAAAGCCTGAAAGTCGGTCCCTCCACCGACATGGGCGCCGATTTCGGGCCGCTGGTCACCCGGCAGCATCTCGACAAGGTCAAAGGCTATGTCGATCTCGGCGTCAAGGAAGGCGCCAAACTCTTGGTCGACGGCCGCGGCTTCAAGATGCAGGGCTATGAGAACGGCTATTACATGGGCGGCTGCCTGTTTGATGACGTGACCGAAGACATGCGCATCTACAAGGAAGAGATCTTTGGCCCGGTGCTGTCGGTGCTGCGCGCCAAGACCTATGAAGAGGCGTTGCGCGTCACCAACGAGCATGAATACGGCAATGGCACGGCGATCTTCACCCGCGACGGCGATGCGGCGCGCGACTTTGCCAGCCGCGTTCAGGTCGGCATGGTCGGCGTCAATGTGCCGATCCCTGTGCCGATCGCCTATTACACGTTCGGCGGCTGGAAAGGCTCGTCCTTCGGCGACCTCAACCAGCACGGGCCGGACGCCTTCCGCTTCTACACCAAGACCAAGACGGTCACATCAAGATGGCCGTCAGGCGTCAAGGACGGCGCGGAGTTTGTCATCCCGACCATGCGGTGAGACGACGAAGATTCAGGCATTCAAGCGCCCGCCGGAAACGGCGGGCGTTTTGCCATTGCGGTTTTGGCAAGTTTGCCGCATATTTCGGCGATCTTGCCAAGGAATTCTGATATGCCAATCCCCGCAATTCACCGGCGAAATCAAACCGGGCAGTCCGTATCCGCAAAGCCTGCCTTTGCGGCGGAGCTGGGAAAAAATACCCTCGCGTCCGAGATGGCCGTGAGTGCCTCGATCAAGGCAGGAATTCTTGTAAGTGACGTGATTGCAGACAAGGCGTTTACTGATCGCCTGGTTCAGTCCGGCATCATTCCGCGCCGCACCCTGCAATATGCGATGGAAAACAACATGAAGCGCTTCACGCCGGCGCAATCCGAGCGGATTGTCCGGGCTTTGCGCGTTGTCGAATTGGCGCGAGTGGCATTTGGCGACAAAGCCGATGAATGGCTCGAAAGGCCAACGACGGTGTTTTCAGGCGCGTCGCCCGCCGAAATGCTCGATACCGAGCCGGGTGCGCGCGCCGTGGAAATGTTCATTGGCCAGGCGATGCACGGTTTTGCTGCGTGAAGCTTTGGCGCGTTGCCCATGAGCAGTTTGCGGACCTGAGCGGCATCGGCGGTTTGCACAGGCCGGGACGTTGGCACAATACCGGCCGACCGGTCATCTACGCGGCAGAGCATTCGGCATTGGCCATGCTGGAAGTGCGGGTTCA
>JBATMU010000151.1:0-11796 GCA_049289995.1 Rhizobiaceae bacterium
TTCAAACCAGTGTAATCACGGCCATAGGTGATGATTGGCCAGCCATAATTGCGGCCAGGCTGCGGGCTGTTGACCTCATCGCCACCCCGCGCGCCATGTTCGACGGTGAGCAAGCCGCCGGTCAGTGTGTCCCACGCAGCGCCTTGCGGATTGCGGTGGCCTTTCGACCAGATTTCCGGAAGAGCTTTGGCGCCGTCCGCGAAGGGATTGTCCGGCGGGACCGAGCCATCCGGATGGATGCGGATGACGCTGCCGGCATGATCGAAGCTATCCTGGGCGCGGTCACGGTCGCCGCGTTCGCCGAGCGTCAGGAACAGCGCGCCATCGGGCGAAAAAACAATGCGGGAACCGAAATGGACTCCGCTGCCGGTCTTCTTGGAGGCCCGGAAAATGACGGAAAGATCATCAAGCCGCCATTTGCCATTGCCTCCGGCCAGTCTGGCACGGGCCAGGGCGGTGCTTGCGCCGCCGGGTCCAGGCTCGGAAAAAGACAGAAAGATCAGGCGCGAGGCCGCAAAATCGGGGGAAAGCGCCACATCAAGCAGGCCGCCCTGACCCTTGGCGGCGACGTCCGGCACACCGGCCACGGGTTCTGACAGTCGGTCCTTTTGCAGGATGCGCAGCGCGCCGGTGCGTTCGGTGACGATCAGGCTGCCATCAGGCAAGAAATCAAGGCCCCAAGGGTGGTCAAGGCCGGCAGCCAGAATATCGGCCCGAACAGCGATGTTTCCAGCCATGAGGTCTTTCGGCTGACCGGCGGCAACATCCGCAGCAATTCCGGCCAGCATCATGGTGACAATAACGCGCAGCATAATTGTGCATGTAGGGCCCGCTGTTCCCGCTGCAAGGGTGACAGGCCGGAATGCCGGTGTATCCTGCGGACAAACCAAGCGCAGGGAATCAGGCGTGCCAAATTCCGCAAGCATCTCCGATCACAATGACAATCAGGCCGCAGGGGAAACGTTCGGCATTTCGCGCCGGGCGCTGGTCTTGCCGATTGCCGCCAATGCCGCGCTGTGGTCGGCGCTTGCCGTCTGGGCCTATTTTTCGCGCGGCGCCGGCTCACAGGTTTTCAGCCTGGGCGTGATCGTGCTGGCGGCTTCATCCTTGGGTTTGGTGGTGTTCGCACTGGCAAGGATGAGTGCGGCGGCAGTCACGCCGCTGCAGGCCGGACTGCTGGTCCGCGGCAGCACGTTTTCCAGGACCGAAGCCATGCTGCCCTGGGGCCTGATCCGCCAAGCCGAAATGAAACGCGGCATAGGCGGGCGGCTGGCCGGAAGCGGGACATTGGTGCTGCGCCTTTCAACCGGACAGACCTTTGCCGTGGCCGATCTGGCGAGCCCGGACAAGGTGCTTGCTGCGGTGCTTGCCGGATGGCAACGCGAAGAAACCGAAGTTCTGGAGGCGCTTGGCGTCAAGAAAAGGCGCGCCAATGCCGACGCAAATGCAGATTCCGGGCAAGTTCGCCGCGCTGGCTGATGCTTGATCTGCGGCCAACGCAAGCGGCGCACAAATTTTGCGTGAAAATCCCCTGAAACTTGCTATAAGGGGCGGGAATGTGGACGAGCGGTCACGCTGGCAGCGGCTGGCGGACCGTTTTTCTTTTGCCTGCGGGCGCTCGACAACGGCAATGAGCCGGATGGATTGAAGGATAAAGGGATGCAAAAAGTCCCCATGACGGCAGGCGGTTTTGCCAAGCTCAATGAAGAACTGCGCTGGCGCCAGCAGGAAGAGCGGCCGCGGATCATCGAAGCCATTTCCGAGGCGCGCTCGCATGGCGACCTTTCGGAAAATGCCGAATATCATGCCGCCAAGGAGCAGCAGAGCCTGAACGAGGGCCGTGTTGACGAATTGGCCGATTTCATCGCGCGGGCCGAGGTGATCGACGTTGCCAAGCTGACCGGCAAGAAGGTGATGTTTGGCGCCATTGTCGATCTGGTCGACGAAGACACCGAAGAAAAGAAGACCTACCAGATCGTTGGCGATCAGGAAGCGGACGTGAAAGCCGGCCGCATTTCGATCTCCTCGCCGATCGCCCGCGCCCTGATCGGCAAGGAAGTCGGCGACACGATCGAGGTCAATGCGCCGGGCGGCGCGCGCGGCTATGAAATCGTCAAGGTCCGTTTCGGCTGAACCTGCGGGTTTCAGCCGTTTGGCAGCTTGCCGGACATCAGCAGCGAACGCGCTTCCGGCGTCCATTGAGCCGAACATCGCGCTGATTTTTCGGTGTTCCAGGCTTCAAAATCCGCCTCGCTCATGGCGAGAAGGTCGGATGCGGCGCGGTCATCAAGCCCGAGCGGCGCGGCGACAGCAAGATTTCCGGACATGAGCGAAAACAACAGGTCGCCAAGCACCGGGCGCGGATGGCCATCGGGCCGGTAGAACCATGATGACGAAACCGGTTCGGTGATGCCTTCCAGCGTGATGGCATTGGGATAGCCGAAGTCGTAGAGCGCGAGCCTTGCGGCGCATGTTGCCTTCAGTTCAAGCATGAGCGACCGGGTCCGGCGGGCCGCATCGCCCTTTGCGTCGCAATGGACGCGGGTGACGTGGTGCGGTGTGAAATAGGCGGTCACGTCAACCTTGCGGGCGCAAAAAGCCTGCACGGTCCCGGCAAAATCGGCAGATGGGGCGTTCTTTTGGCGCATTTTGCTGCCGGGCGCGGCGAGCGGTCCGCCCGTTTCCAGGAAATGGTCTTTGGCGGCGGCCAACTCGTTCCGGCGCGATGTGTAGTCGGCGCGGGAATAGGAGGCGATCAATGCCTGTTTGGGCTCTCCCATCACATCGCGCCTGAACAGCTTTGCGCCGATCCCTGCCGCGTAGCCAAGCGATGAACCGGAGAGCAGCAAGCCGCTCAATCGCGCGGCACGAACATCCGGATTGGGCGCGCCGTCATCCAATGTGTTCAGGATGGCCGGATTGAAGGGTGGATTGAATTTCGGTGCGTCGAGCTCCTGGCTGAAAGAGTCGGCGTTGAGAATGGCAAGCTTCAATGCAGGATCTGACGCAAGCAGGCTTTCGGCGAAGCGCCGCGCTTCCCAGGGCGTGCCGCCAGTGACGGCATGATTGAAAACGCGCTTGCCGCTGATCGCGCCGATCGTGTCAGGATCAAACATGTCGCGCGCCCAGGATGCGCCGAAAATGGCGATTTCCGGCTGAAGGCTGTCGGCGGCAACCGGCTTGATGATGCGGTCCCAGCCGCCCTGGAATTGCACGATGGCCTGATTTTCCGGCTTCAGCGACAGATGCCAGGCAAGGCCGTTGATGCCGATCAGCGCGAGCCAGAGCACGCCTGCCATCAATGCAAACTGGATGAGCATGCGTCGCGAGGCGGCTTCGTCTTTTGGTGCAGCGGCAGGTTCGAGGGGCGTCATGATCAAAACTGGAAATAGATGAAAGGGCTCATGTTGGACAGCGCAAACCATGAAATGGTGAAGCTGCCGGCGGCAAGGGCGGCATGAACAAAGCCGGGCCTGTAGAACCACAAGGGCCGCCAAAGCCAGGGATAGCGTTTGGGCGGCCAGGTTTCGGCGTGCAGGGCCATGCCCACATGGGCAAACAGCTCATTGGTGTTGGGCAGCGCCCAGACCAGCACAAAGAAGGCGGGCAGGTAGGGATAGATGCCATTGTCAAAACTGACAAAGCCCGATGCGCCGCCCAGGCCGAGCATGGAGCGGCTCAGCGACCATGCCGTGGCGACGTCCGGGCTGCGGAACCAGACCCAGGTGAAGGTGACGAAAGCGAAGGTGGCGGCGACCAGCAACGCATGTCGCAGCGGTTTGAGCCAGATTGGCCCGGCTGGCAGGCGTTCGGTAACCGATTTGAGCAGATGGGCCGCCGCCAAAGCCAGCCCATGCAAAAGGCCCCAGATGATGAAGGTGACGCCGGCGCCATGCCAAAGGCCACCCAGCGTCATGGTCACGATGAGGGCTGCCATGGTGGCGGGCAGGCCATGGCGGCTGCCGCCAAGCGGAATGTAGAGGTAGTCGCGCAGGAAGCGCGACAGGGTGATGTGCCAGCGCCGCCAGAAATCGCGGATGCCGGCAGCTTTGTAAGGCGAATGGAAGTTGATCGGCAGGCGGAAGCCGAACATGAATCCCAGCCCGATGGCCATGTCGGAATAGCCGGAAAAGTCGAAATAGATCTGGAAAGAATAGCAGGTTGCGGCAATCCATGCATCGACCGCGCCGAACGGGGCGCCGCTGGCGGCCACCGAGAACAGCTTGTCGGCATAGGGCGCGACAAGGTCCGACAGCACGGTTTTCTTGAACAGGCCGGCGGAGAACAGCGCAATGCCCGGCATCAGCCATGATGCTTTCAGGCGCCAGTCGGTGCGGGCGGCAAGCTGGGGCAGGAAATCCGACTGGGTGACAATCGGCCCGGCGATAAGCTGCGGGAAAAAGGCGATGAAAAACACGTAGTCAGAGAGGCGGGTAACCGGTGCGGTTCCGCGCCTGATATCAATCAGGTAGCCGACCTGCTGGAAAGTGAAGAAGGAAATGCCGATCGGCAGCAGGATTTGGGGCAGGGGAAATTCCGCGCCGAACGCGGCATTGACGGCAGAGACAGCCAGTGCGGCATATTTGTAAAAGCCGATCAGCCCGAGATTGGCGGCAATGCCGAAAATGAAAATCGCGGTCCCGGCCTTGCTGCGCCCGGTTTTGCGCAAAGCTTCGCCAATGCTGTAGTTGACGCTTAACGAGGCCAGAAAAAGCAACAGATAGCCGGGAATCCACCAGCCATAGAAAAACAGCGAGGCGGCGATGAGCCATGCCTTGGACCAGTGCGGCGCGCGATGCGAAACGACGGCATAACCAGCCAGAACCGCCAGCATGAAGAACAGGAAAGGATGCGAGGAAAACGGCATGTGCAGCGTTCTTCAGGTTCAGGCGGGCCGCAGGGCTGCCGCAATCGGGCCATAGGTGATAAAGGGAATTTGACAGACCAGCGGTGATTTCCTAGCTCTTGCGAGCTTGGGTTGCACCGTTTTCCCGATTCCGGAGTGCCGACTATGCTGGACTTGCAGAGCTTTCGCCAGACCCCGCTTGAGACCGACCCGTATGAGCATGTGGTCATCCGCGATTTTGTGTCGGCCGATGCGCTGAAAGCCGCCCAGGACAGCTATCCAGCCGTTCCGGGTCCGGGCTCGCATCCGCCCAAGGGACTGAAGATCGAGCGCGGGTTCAAGGCGCTGATCGAGGAATTGCGCGGGCCTGAGTTCCAACGCGCCGTCGAGGAGAAATTCGGCATCGATCTCACGGGCCGGCCGACCATGTACACGGTGCGCGGCTTCTGCCGGGCGCGCGACGGCGGCATCCATACCGATTCCAAGACCAAGATCGTCACGGTGCTGCTCTACATGAACAATGCCGATTGGCCCAATGACGGCGGCAAGCTGCGCATTTTGCGCAATGGCGAGGACCTCGAAAACTACACGGCGGAAGTCGAGCCGGCAGGCGGCACGTTGATCGTTTTCCTGCGTTCGGACCATTCCTGGCACGGGCACCATTCCTATGAAGGCCCGCGCCGCGCCATCCAGCTCAACTGGGTCCTCGATCAGGGCGTGGTTGACCGGGAGCAGGGCCGCCATGGCATTTCAAGCTTCCTGAAAAAGCTCAATCCATTCGCCCGGCATGAACAGGGCGCGATGTAGGGCTGCCGATGTTCGGTTCGAATGCGTTCCATTTGGCGAGCAATTTCCGTCAACGGACGCCCGGTTTGGTTTCAATTTGCATTTGCTAACCCATTGGGGTATGTATTTGCATGCAGGTGGTTGCCGAAACCCCGCTGTTCACCCGTCAAACTGAAAAGCTGTTCAGCGATGATGAAAAGCGGGAATTGATCGACTTTCCGGCGGCGAACCCCCTAGCAGGTGACGAAATTCCGGGAACCGGAGGCGTGCGCAAGGTCCGGTTTGCAGCTTCCGGGCATGGCAAGCGCGGCGGCGCCAGGGTGATTTACTATTATCTGGATGAGTCCATGCCGATCTACGCGCTGCTCGCTTAAGCAAAAAATGCGAAGACCGATATGAATGCGGAAGAGAAGCGGGCGGTTTCCGGATTGGCCGCGGCGCTCAAGGCCGCCCGAAAGGCAATGAGATGAGCAAATTTGGCGAGGAACTTATCCAGTCGATGAACGAAGCACTTGCCCATGCAAAAGGCGAAGGGCCTGCAATCGTTCATGCACCCATTGTGCCACGCGAGGTGCGGCAGAAAGCCAGATTGACCCAAGTACAGTTGGCGCAGCTGTTGGGAATGAGCGTATCCGGGTACCGGAAGTGGGAACAAGGGCAGCGCAGGGTCAGCGGGCCCGCAGCAACCTTGCTGCGCCTGATCGAAAAAGAGCCGGAAGCCGTCAAGCGGGCTTTACTGGCCTGACAGCGGATTTTGGCGGGGGAAGCAGCGCCTGCCAAGCCATGCGCGCCTTGCAAGGCCGGACGGTGCTGCCTACATTGGCGGCGAAGCGCGAAACCCGCGCAGCCGCAATGCGGCCCACAATACAAAGGCACATCCCATGACAGTCAAACATGCGCCCGTCATGATCATCGGATCAGGACCGGCTGGCTATACCGCCGCAATTTATGCTGCCCGCGCCATGCTCAAGCCGGTTTTGATCGCCGGCATGCAGCAGGGCGGTCAATTGATGATTACCACCGACGTTGAAAACTATCCCGGTTATGCCGAGCCGGTGATGGGTCCGTTCCTGATGGAGCAGATGCTCAAACAGGCCGAGCATGTCGGCGCCGAGATCGTCAGCGACATCATCACCCATGTCGACACCACCCGGCGGCCCTTCCGGCTGACGGGCGATTCCGGCCAGATCTATGAGTGCGACGCGCTGATCGTGGCGACCGGCGCGCAGGCCAAATGGCTGGGCATCGACAGCGAAAAAACCTTCCAGGGATTTGGCGTGTCGGCCTGCGCAACCTGTGACGGGTTCTTCTACCGGGGCAAGGATGTGGCGGTTATCGGCGGCGGCAATTCGGCGGTCGAAGAGGCGCTGTATCTGGCCAATATCGCCAAGACGGTGACGGTGATCCATCGCCGCGATTCGTTCCGGTCCGAGCGCATCCTGCAGGACAGGCTGATGGCCAAGCCGAATGTGAAAGTGATCTGGGACAGTGTGGTTGATGAAATCACCGGCACGCCGGCCAAAATGCCGATCCCGGCCTCGGTCACCGGGCTCAGGCTGAAAAACATCAAGTCCGGCACGGAGAGCACAATGCCGATTGACGGCGTGTTCGTGGCAATCGGCCATGCGCCGGCGGTTGACCTGTTTGTCGGCAAGCTCAAGCAGAAGCCGAACGGCTATCTGTGGACCGAGCCAAATTCGACGCGGACCGATGTACCGGGGGTGTTTGCAGCCGGTGACGTCGCCGATGACGTGTTCAGGCAGGCCGTGACGGCAGCGGGGCTCGGCTGCATGGCCGCCCTTGAGGCCGAACGCTGGCTGGCCGCCGAAGAAGCACACCGCGAAGCCGCCGAGTAAGCGCATTTCGCATTACGGGGGAAGACGGGCATGCCACTCGACTGGGACAAGCTGCGCGTCTTCCATGCCGCCGCCTCGGCAGGTTCATTCACCCATGCCGCCGATACGCTGAACCTGTCGCAATCGGCCATTTCGCGGCAGGTCAGCGCGCTTGAACATGATGTCGGGGTGCCGCTGTTTGCGCGGCATGCGCGCGGTTTGGTCCTGACCGAACAGGGCGACATGCTGTTCCGCACGACCAGCGAAATGATGCTCAAGCTTGAGGGCATCAAGCAGAAGCTGACCGAGACGGCGGAAAGCCCGTCGGGCGTGCTCAAGGTGACGACCACGGTCGGCCTTGGCGCCGGCTGGCTGACCGAGCGGGTCCACGAGTTCCTGGATGTCTATCCGGATGTTCAGCTCCAGATGATTTTGGCCAATGAAGAGCTGGACCTGACCATGCGCCAGGACGATTGCGCGCTTCGGCTGCGCCAGCCGCAACAGCCCGATCTCATCCAACGGCGGCTGTTCACGATCAACCTGCATGCTTTTGCCTCGCCCAGTTATCTGAAGGCGCATGGCAGGCCCGCAACCATTGCTGATCTCGACACTCACCGGCTGGTGACATTCGGCCATCCGGTGCCTCTGTGGCTTCGCGAATTGAATTCGCTGGAATCGCTGGGCAGGCCGGACGGCGAGCCGCGCGCCAGCGCCTTGCAGATCAATGACCTTTTGGCGATCAAACGGGCGGTGCAGCGCGGCATCGGCATCGCCATCCTGCCGGACTACATGGTTTCGCCGACATCGGGGCTTGAGCAATTGCTGCCTGATCTCGAAATGCCGTCCTATGACGTGTATTTCTGCTATCCCGAAGCCATGAAGAACCAGGCCAAGCTCAGGGCATTCCGCGACTTCCTGTTTACGAAAGCCCGCAGCTGGGCTTTTTGACCATTTGGTCAGTTATGCGTTTCCTGCATGGCAGGTTTGCATTTTGTGCGTTGCACAATGAACGGGCGGCTTCCATATTCACCACGTCAGCGCGGCACTCCTCCTCCCAGCCGCCCTGACCTTTCTAAGGAAGCCCTCTTCCTCCTCCCATGGGCTTCCTGAATTCCGGGCCGGACATTGCGTCCGGCCTTTTTCTTTTCCGCGCCGCTACATTGGATCCATTGATCAGTCTGCCGCGCTGTCTGGAAATCCGGCTTTCCGCAACAGGATTGCGCAGACCGCAGTTGCGCCAGCCTGCCCAGCCGTTACATCGCGACTGGCGGGATGTGCGCTTCGGTTAAGCGCCTAATTTATCATGTTTGAAAACAGGGACTTGGCGCAGCGTAACCGTGTCATGGCCGGATGTAACGGCGTGTATCTTACGTTCACGTCAAAGGAAGCGTAATCCCGATGTTGCGCGGCGCGGATGCCGGGCCAGCCGGATGGGGGCATCTGGCACGGCACAGCGTCTGGGGCATCGCCGCGCAACCTCTTTTTGCCGGAGCAATCCGGGCCAGATTCCGGGAAACCGGAATTTCGGTGATTGGCCGGTCGTTGGGGGCAATGACGGGTCATCGAAGCGGCGCCGGGGGCAACCCTGGCGCCGCTTTTATTTGTCAGCCCGGCTTGCCGTGATCGGCGATGACCTGATCGGCGATGCGGCCGGACAGTTCGGCCATGTGGTCGAAGGCATAGGTATAGCTCGCCACGCCTGCCGTAGCCGAGCGCAGTTCCACGATCAGATCACCGAGTTCAGCCTGCGGCATGGTGGCCTCCACCACATCCCAGCCGGCCCAGCCGGGCCGCGCGTCATAGCCGAGGATCTGGCCGCGGCGCTGCGGGATGAGCGCGGTGATGCGGGCGGTGGCGTCGGACGGCGTGACGATGGAGACCTTCATCACCGGTTCGAGCAGGACGGGGCTGCATTGCGCCATGCCGTCTTTCATGGCCAGTTTCGCCGCCATCTG
Organism: Rhizobiaceae bacterium; assembly: GCA_049289995.1. GTDB lineage: Bacteria > Pseudomonadota > Alphaproteobacteria > Rhizobiales > Rhizobiaceae > JBATMU01. The sequence continues at coordinate 9,423 of JBATMU010000151.1, forward strand.
GAAGGCCATGTCGGATGAATCCACCGCATGATAGGTGCCGTCCGCCAGGTTGACGCTGATATCGACGACCGGAAAGCCGAGCGGGCCGGATTTGAGATAGTCGGCGACGCCCACCTCGACCGAGGGGATATAGGTTTTCGGCACGACACCGCCGGTTATGGTGTCGGAAAAGACAAAGCCTGATCCGCGCGGCAAGGGCTTGATGTCGAGCAGGACATCGCCGAACTGGCCGTGCCCGCCTGACTGCTTCTTGTGGCGGCCATGCTGGCTCACGGACTTCCTGATCGTCTCCCGATAAGGAATGGTCGGCGCCCGCCGGTCGATGGCGATCTGGTTGCGCCCGGCAATGCGCTCCATGGTGACGCGCAAATGCATTTCGCCATGGCCCGACAGCACGGTTTCGCCTGTCACCTGATTGTGCTCGATCAGGATCGAGGGGTCTTCCTCGGCCAGTTTGTGCAGGGCGGCGGACAGCTTCACATCGTCCTTGCGCTCTTTCGGCTGCAGGGCGATGGCGAAAATGGGCTGCGACGGCGCGGCGGCAGCCATGACCGGCGGCTTGCCCTTGCCGAATACAAGGGCGTCACCGGTGCGGATGTCGTCGAGCTTGCCGAGCGCCACCGTCTCGCCCATCGCGGCCGAGGCCTGTTTCGACTGGTCCTTGCCGAGCATGCGGTAGATGCCGGAAATGCGGCTCTGGCGGCCATCGGCAGTCGTTGTTTCCGCAGCGTCGGCAACCTGGCCTGAGAGCACACGAACAATCGAAAGCTTGCCGCCATGGGCGGTATGGACGGTTTTCATCACATAGGCCGAACTGGCGCCATCGGTTATGCCCAGCCGTTTGCGCGTGGCGTCGATATCGGGCGCATCATGGCGGATAGCCTTGAGCAGCCGGATCACGCCATTGCCGTGTTCGGCCGAGCCGATCAGCACCGGGGTGACGGCGCCATCGCGCAGGTCGGCGGCCAGATCATCGAACACCTCGTCCTTCGGCGGTTCGATTTCGCTCAGCAATTGCTCCATCAACAGGTCGTCATGATCGGCAAGCCTTTCGAGCATCGAAAAGCGCGCCTCGACCTCGCGGGCCTTTTCGTCATCGGGGATGGCGGTGATTTCACTCGGCGCATGTTCGCGCCAGACATAGGCGCGCTCCAGCGCCAGATCGATGGAGCCGATGACGATGCCGTCCTTGCGCAGCGGAATCTGGCGGAGCAGCAAGGGTGTGCGGCTGGCGGGCTGCAAAAGCTTGAGGGTGTCGCGCACGCCATGCGCCGCCTTATCCATCTTGTTGAGAAACATCATGTGCGGCACGCCCATGTCGTCGAGCGTGCGCAGCATCAATTGCAGGGCGGGAATCTTTTTCTCGTCGGCCTCGGCGACCACGATCGCCATGTCGCAGGCAGCCAGAACCGCTTGCGATTCCTGGGCGAACTCGACCGAACCGGGGCAATCCATGAAGGTCAGGCTCTCGCCCATATAGCTGGTGGTGGCGGCGGTCACCTCCACGCTCATCTGGTGGGCGCGGGCTTCGGGTGAATTGTCGCCGGTTGTCTGGCCGGAGGCGACTGTAGCCTGGCGGGGTATGGCGCCGGTCTGCGCCAAAAGAGCTTCAAGCAAAGTGGTCTTGCCGCTTGCGAAGGGACCGACAATGGCAATGCATTTCGGTCCCTGGCGTCGTCCGCCGGCTCTGTTTCCCATGATGGGCCTCCTCTCGAACGCGTTTGCGATGAGCGGCGGCCGGCTCAAGGCCGTCGCGCGGAAACCGGAAGTGCGGCTTCCGTTTTGGCATCGAAGCACCAAGGGCAGGGCCGCGCAAGCAGAAAGGCCGAAAACCGGCAAATGAACGGGGGGCAACTTGACGATATATCAAAATATGAATACGAAACCATGTAGTTAATTAACTCGAAGGATAAAAATGAATCCTGCGCCATCGCTGTCCGGCCTGATGTCGGCGCTTGCCGACCCGACCCGCCGGGCCATCCTGATGCGGCTTGCGCTGGGCGAGGCCGGCGTCAACGAGCTGGCCGCGCCGCATGCCATGAGCCTGCCGGCAATTTCCAAGCATATCAAAGTGCTGCAGAATGCCGGTTTGATCACCCGCTCGCGCCACGCCCAGCAGCGGCCCTGCCGGCTTGAGCCGGATGCGTTGAAGGCGGTGGAGGACTGGCTGGGCGCTTGCCGGGCGCTGGCTGAAAACCGCGTGGACGCCTATCTCGACGACCTTCGCAAATGGGAAGAGGATCTCGCAGGCCGGTGCTGACCGCCGCTGGCGGCTTTCCCGTTGGTGCACAAGCGGGTAACATGTCCCCGAACGGCCCGGTCCAGAGGCCTGAATATGAGGGAAAACCATGCTGACAGTCCTGATCGTCATTGC
>JBATMU010000152.1:0-2459 GCA_049289995.1 Rhizobiaceae bacterium
TTCGCTGCCGAACGTTTTGCACTGATTGGCGACGCCGCCGTCGGCATGCATCCGGTCACCGCCCATGGCTTCAATTTCGGGTTGGCCAGCCAGCATGTCTTGGCAAAGGAGATAAAGGCCGCCCTGGCGCGCGGCGAAGATTTTGCGGCCGAGGCAGCCCTGTCGCGCTATGAGCGCGCCCACCGGCTAGCTACATTTGCGTTGTTCCACGCCACCAACGGTATTGCTGATCTCTACTCGAGCGAATCGCTGCCGGCGCGCCTCGCAAGGCAGGCCGGGCTGCGCGCCGCAAATCTCTTGCCGCCATTCAAGAGTTTCGTCGTCAACCGGCTGACGGCACGGGCCACATAACGGACGCACACCGCAAGGCATTTCCTTTCGTCAAAGGCCCAGCTAATAAAGCCGGACAAGTGCCTTGCACGGACTGGAGTGCCTGCCGTTCGCCTTTATGTCATCAATTTGAAAAGTGCCGAAGAGCGGTGGCGGAAAATCGCAGCAGGCGCAGCGGATGCGGGTTTGGAAATTGTCCGCATTGACGCAGTAGACGGCAATGCCTGTCCAGTCAGCGATTGGAAGGGCTTTGACCGCGGCGCCTTTGCACGCTGGCATGGCCGACGACCCCTTGCTGGCGAATATGGCTGCTATCGAAGCCATGTGGCCGCGCTGGAGGCTTTTCTGGCCGATGGCGGCGACTGGGCGTTGATCGGTGAGGATGACATCGAGTTTGAACCTGATTTCGCCAGCCGCGCCGATGCGCTGACCCGGTGTGTATCCGGCGCCGACCTCATCAATCTGCATTCTTTCCGGCGCGCCGGATTTTTCACCTATGCGGAAACCGGTTTTGGCGATGCTGTTGGCCGGGCGGCATTCGGGCCGCAAGGCAGTTCCGCCTGTTATGCGGTCAGCAGGTCCGGCGCGAAAAAAATCCTGCTGGGCCTGCAACGCTGCTTTTTGCCTTTGGACGTGGCGATGGAGCGCGGCTGGGCGCTGGGTACCGAAAATTTTTCGGTGAAAGCCAACCTGGCGACGCTGGGCAAGGTTGCCAAGCATAGCCAGATCGGCAGCACCGGCGCCTATGGCAAAACGAAACCGGCGGCGTACCGCCGGCTGCAAGCCTTTGGCTTCCGTGCTGCCGAGTTCTACCGGCGGCTCGAATACGCGCTGCAGTTCCGCTAGGGCAGGCAGCGCCCAAACAATTTCATTTTCAGATGAAACGATTTAATCGGAAAAATTGTTGCTGCGCTGCAACATGACGCAATGGCGCACCGCCTGAGAATCCGCTATGGGGAGAGACAGGACGCAAAGCGTCCGGTTGGGGTGCGCGGAGGCCGGTCATGTCAAAATGGGTCTATGCATTCGGCGGCGGCGCCGCTGAGGGGTCGGGCACCGACAAAGAGAGGCTTGGCGGCAAGGGCGCCAATCTCGCCGAAATGTCGTCGCTTGGCCTGCCAGTGCCGCCCGGTTTCACAATAACCACCGAAGTGTGCACCCATTTTTACGCCAATGGCCGCACCTTTCCGGCCACGCTGGCCGCGCAGGTTGACGCCGCACTTGCCGCCATGGGCGTCATTGCCGGCAAGGCTTTTGGCGATCCGGACAACCTGCTTCTGGTCTCTGTGCGCTCAGGCGGCCGAGCCTCCATGCCCGGCATGATGGATACTGTTCTCAATCTGGGATTGAATGACGATACAGTTGAAGCACTGGCGCGGACCTCCGGCGATGCACGCTTTGCCTGGGACAGCTATCGCCGTTTCATCCAGATGTATTGTGATGTCGTGCTTGGCGTCGATCACGAGGTTTTTGAGGAAATACTCGGCGAGGAAAAAGACCGGCTTGGCCACGAATCGGACACTGAGCTCAATGCCGAGGAATGGCGCGGTGTCGTCGCGATCTACAAGGCCAAGATCGTCGAAGAGCTGGGCCAGCCGTTTCCGCAGGACCCGAAGGGGCAGCTTTGGGGCGCCATCGGCGCGGTCTTTGCAAGCTGGATGAATGCGCGGGCCGTAACCTATCGCCGCCTGCATTCCATTCCTGAAAGCTGGGGCACGGCGGTCACCGTCCAAGCCATGGTGTTCGGCAATCGCGGCGACAATTCGGCGACCGGCGTCGCCTTCACCCGCAATCCCGCAAATGGCGAAAAACAGCTCTATGGCGAGTTTCTGGTCAATGCGCAGGGCGAGGATGTGGTGGCGGGCATCCGCACGCCGCAAAACATCACCGAAGCTGCTCGCATTGCCGCCGGTTCCGACAAGCCGTCGCTCGAAAAGCTGATGCCTGCCGCCTTTGCCGAATTTGTCGGCATTGCCGGGCGGCTTGAGGCGCATTACCGCGACATGCAGGATCTCGAATTCACCATCGAGGACGGCAGGCTGTGGATGCTGCAGACCCGCTCCGGCAAGCGCACAGCCAAGGCTGCGCTGAAGATCGCTGCCGACATGGCGCGCGAAGGTGTCTTGACC
>JBATMU010000153.1:0-1680 GCA_049289995.1 Rhizobiaceae bacterium
CTTGAACGCCGTGACGGGCTTGCCACTGACGACCGCATCGAGGCGGCAATGGTCCTTGCCGAACGGGCGGGCGACCTTGGCATTGCGCCGGGCAGCGTGGTGTCGGGCTATTGGCCGATGCGCTCGGAAATGGACGTGCGGCCGCTGATGTTTGCGCTGATGCAGCGCGGCTGCCGCCTTTGCCTTCCTGCCATTCTAGACAAGCAGACCATCGTGTTCCGCGAACTTTCGCGCGGCGCAGCGCTCATCGACATGGGCTTTGGCACATTCGGACCGGGACCGGAGGCGGAAGAGCTTGCACCCACTGTGATGCTGATGCCGCTTGCCGCCTTTGACCGGCGCGGCCACCGCATCGGCTATGGCGCGGGCTATTACGACCGGGCGATTGCAAGGCTTGCCGAGGCCCGGCCACGGCTTCTCGGCGTGGCATTTGATTGCCAGGAGGTGGATGCCGTGCCCGACGAGCCGCATGACCAGAAGCTCGATGCGCTTCTGAGCGAAAGCGGCTTGCGCGAATTCGCGCCTGTTTGATAGATGACCGCATGAGATTCCTGTTCCTGGGCGACATGGTGGGCCGCACCGGCCGGGAGGCCGTTTATGAGCGGCTGCCCGGGCTGCGTTCGGATTTCAAACTCGACTTCGTGGTCGTCAACGGCGAGAACGCGGCGGGCGGTTTCGGCATCACCGAAGAGATCTACAACCAGACGCTGGCGGCAGGGGCGGACGTTGTCACCACCGGCAACCATGTCTGGGACCAGCGCGAGGCGCTGACTTTTGCGCCGCGCGCCGACCGGTTCCTGCGGCCGGCCAATTTTCCGCGTTCGACGCCGGGTCGCGGCGCCAGCGTATTCATGGCCGCCAATGGCGCGCGCGTTCTGGTCGCCAACATCATGGGCCGGGTGTTCATGCATCCCGAGCTTGATGATCCGTTTTCCTGCGGCGAGCGCGAACTGGCTGCCTGTCCGCTCGGCGAGCAGGTTGATGCGGCGATCATCGATTTCCACGCCGAGGCGACCAGCGAGAAAATGTGCTTTGCGCATTTCGTTGATGGCCGCGCCAGCCTCGTGGTCGGCACCCATACCCATTGCCCGACCGCCGATCACCAGATCCTGAACGGCGGCACCGGCTATTTGTCGGATGCGGGCATGTGCGGCGATTATGATTCCTCGCTCGGCATGGACAAGGAAGAGCCGCTCAACAGGTTCCTGTCCAAGGTGCCGAAAGGCCGGTTTGAAGCGGCAAGCGGACCGGCAACCATTTGCGGCGTGGGCCTTGAAATCTCCGACCGGACGGGGCTTTGCGAAAAGATCGCGCCGCTGAGGCTCGGGCCCCGGCTTGAGGAAGCCGTGCCAAGTTGGTGGCGCTGACGGGTTGAAACCGGGCTGTCCGTCCCCATATCGGAAAGGCAACCAAACGGGGGTTACCCTTGGACATGTTTTCCTTTCTCGCCGATCCGACAGCCTATGTTGCGCTTGCCACGCTCATTGTCATGGAAGTCGTGCTCGGCATCGACAATTTGATCTTCATCTCGATCCTGACCAACAAGCTGCCAAAGGCCCAGCAGAAACGCGCCAGACGGATCGGCATTTCGGCAGCGCTTTTGCTGCGGCTCGGCCTGCTTTCCACCATTGCCATCATCGTGACGCTGACCGAACCGGTGTTTGCGGTCATGGGCCATGC
>JBATMU010000154.1:0-1854 GCA_049289995.1 Rhizobiaceae bacterium
GTGCGAGCGGTGCGAGGAGAGGATGGCCATCTGCATGGGCTCGAGGAAGCGCACGGTGCGTTCGGTGCCGTCGCCGGCGTTGAAGCGGCCCTTGCCGCCGGTGCCGGGGCGGATGTGGAAATCCTCAAGCAGAACCGGAAAGCGCAGTTCAAGGATTTCCGGATCGGTCAGCCGCGAATTGGTCATGTGGGTGTGAACGCCCGATGCGCCGGCAAAGCCCTGGCCATTGTTGTGGCGTCCTGCCGGGGCGCCCGAGCAGATGGTCTCGTAGTATTGGTATTTCTCGTTGCCATAGGTGAAGTTGTTCATGGTGCCCTGCGCATTGGCGAGCGCGCCCATGGCGGCGAACATGGCATTGGTGACGTGCTGGGAGGTCTCGACATTGCCGGCCACAACGGCGGCCGGATAGGCGGGGCGCAGCATGCAGCCATCGGGGATGATGATGGTGATGGGCCTCAGGCAGCCGGCATTCATCGGAATGTTGGCTTCGACCATGACGCGGAAGGCATAGAGCACGGCGGCGCGGGCCACGGGTTCTGGCGCGTTGAAATTGTTCTTCATCACCGGCGAAGTGCCGGTGAAATCGACCGTCGCCTGGCGAGCCGCGCGGTCCACAGAGATTTTCACGCGGATGACCTGGCCGGTGTCGGTGGGATAATCGCAGGCGGACACATCGGGCAGCCGGTCGAGAATGCGGCGCACGCTTTCCGCCGCATTGTCCTGGACATGACCCATATAGGCGATGACGGTCGGCAGGCTGAAATGGCCGACCATTTTCCTCAGTTCCGCCACGCCCTTTTCATTGGCGGCGATCTGCGCTTTCAGGTCGGCGACATTCTGGTGGACATTGCGGACCGGATAGGGGTGATCGGTCAAAAGGCGGACCAGCGCCTCTTCCTCAAAGCGGCCCGCGGTGACAATGCGGAAATTGTCGATCAGCACGCCTTCCTCATCGACGCTGGTGGCGAGCGGGGTCATCGAGCCGGGGGCCGAGCCGCCGACATCGGCATGGTGGCCGCGCGAGGCAGTGTAGAACAGGATCTTGTCGCCCAGATCGTCAAACACCGGCGTGACAACGGTAATGTCGGGCAGGTGGGTGCCGCCATTGTAGGGGGCATTGAGCGCAAACACGTCGCCGGGATTGATGTTTCCCGCATTTAGCCGGATCACGGTCTCCACCGAACGGTCCATGGAGCCCAGATGCACCGGCATGTGCGGGGCATTGGCGACAAGCGCGCCGGAAGCATCAAACACCGCGCAGGAAAAATCGAGCCGTTCCTTGATGTTGACCGAATAGGCGGTGTTTTGCAGCGTCACGCCCATCTGTTCGGCAATCGACATGAACAGGTTGTTGAACACTTCCAGCATGACCGGATCGGCCTCGGTGCCAAGGGCGGCAATGCGCGCCTTGCGCTCGATCCGCCGCATCAGAACATGGCCGCGCGCGGTGATTTCGGCCTGCCAGCCCGGTTCGGCCACGATGGTCTGGTGGGCTTCGATGATGAGGGCCGGACCCATGAGCCTTGCGCCGGGATAAAGGTCTTCGCGCTTGTAGACCGGGGCCTGCCGCCACTGCCCTTCGCAGAACATGTCGATGGTCTGCGCGGCAGCGGGCTTGGCATCTGACAGGGCCTGCTCGGTTTCATCGCGGCCGGAAGTGCGGCCATCCTGACCCTGCACGTCGATGGAATCGACGATCAACGGCTTGTTGTCATAGACAAAGCCGAATTGCGCCTTGTGGGCGCGCTCGAATTCCGTGCGGGCATGGTCCAGCGAGCGGTCCGTGAAATCGACCGGCAGCGAGGTATCGGTGCCGTCATAGCGGATCATCAGCACGGGCCGCCATGCAATGGC
>JBATMU010000155.1:0-4267 GCA_049289995.1 Rhizobiaceae bacterium
CTCGCCGATTTCAAATCCGGCTGCCATGTCGGCGCCGATGACAATGCGCCGTTCGCGGTTGAAGCGCTGGATCGATGACGGTCCCTGTGCATAGGCGATATCGGCAATTGACGACAGCGGCACCACCACTCCCGAAGGCGCAGGAATCGGCAGCGAGGTCAGCACCGATATGTCGTCCCGCGATGCCGCGCCAAGCTCGACGCGAATGGGGATCTGCCGGTCGCCGACCGTGAATTTTGCCAGATTGGCGTCAATGTCACCGATCGTCGCCACGCGAACCGCTTCGGAAATCGCCGCCGTTGACAGGCCAAGCTCGGCCAGGCGTTCGGGCCGCGGGGTCAACAGGATTTCCGGGCGGTCAAGTGCTGCATTGGACGTGACGGCGCGGAATTTTCCGGTTGCGGCCATCGCCCCCTGAATCTTGCGGGTCGCAATGGCCAGCGCCTCGCCGTCCTCGGCCATTATGCCGATTTCCAGCGCACGGCTGCCGCGGTCATTGACGAAATAGGCTCGGACATCGGGAACCGCCGCCAGTTTGTCGAGCAGCAATTGCTCGATTTCGTCCTGTGAAAGATCCCGCTCAGACTTGTGCTTGAGATCGGCAATCACGGTCGCGCGGCGCAGTTCGATGGTGCCAAGCGGATTGGAGCCGCCGATGACAAAGACGTTTTCGACTTCCGGCATTGAACGCATGACATTGGCGATCTCGTCGGTTGCGGCGCGCGTGTCATCCAGCCGCGCACCGGGCGGCAGTTCGACGGAAAACAGGATGCGGCTGGCGTCCATGCGCGGCATGAAGCCGGACGGCAGGTAGCGGGTGGCATAGATGGAGCCGGCAAAAAACAGGACGCCCAGCAGAAGCGTCGTCCAGCGAAAGCGGATCGCCTTGTCCAGAAGGCGTGTGTAGAGCCGCATGAACGGGCCGGCCGGGCCTTCGGCTTCCGGATGCGGACGCATGAAAGAGGCGGCCATCAGCGGTGTTATCAGCCGGGCGACCAGCAGCGAGAAAAACACCGCAATAGCCACCGTCAGGCCGAACTGTTTGAAATATTGCCCGGCAATGCCGCCCATGAAGGACACGGGGGCAAAGACGGCAATGATGGTGGCGGAAATGGCGATCACTGCCAGGCCGATTTCATCGGCAGCTTCCAGCGCTGCCCGCCATGGCGACTTGCCCATGCGGATATGGCGGGCGATGTTTTCGATTTCGACAATGGCGTCATCAACGAGAATGCCGGTGACCAGTGTCACGCCAAGCAAGCTGACCAGGTTGAGCGAAAAGCCCAACAGACTAAGCGCCCAGAATGTCGGGATGACCGAAAGAGGCAGCGCAAAGGCGGAAATCAGCGTGGCGCGCCAGTCGCGCAAGAAGATGAACACCACGATGACGGCGAGGATGGCGCCCTCGATCAGCGATTCCATCGCCGATGAATAATTGCCCTTGGTGTAGGTGACCGTCTCGTCAACCAGCGAAAAGGCCACATCCGGCCAGGCAGTTTCCAATTGGCCGATTGCCGCACTGACGCGCTTGAAGACCTCAACGTCACTTTCGCCCTTGCCGCGGAAAATGCCGAGCGCCACCACCGTCTGGCCGTTAACCCGGGCAAAAGAGCGCGGTTCGGCATAGTGGTCGGCCACATCTGCAATATCGGACAGGCGCACGCTGCGGCCACCGGAAATCGGCACTTGAAGGGCGGCCAGTTCATCTATTCCGCCAGCCGCACCCAGAAGGCGGATCGACTGTTCGCGGCCGCCGGCATCAGATCGGCCGCCTGTGGTGTTGAGGTTCGAGGCCCTTAGCGCGGTGTTGACATTGGCGGCCGTGACGCCGAGCGCATCCATGCGGGCGGCATCCAGTGAAACCCGGATTTCACGCGTCGCACCGCCATAGCGGTCAACCTGGGCGACGCCCTTCAAGCCCTGCAATTTGCGGATGACGGTATCATCGGCAAACCACGACAATTCTTCAAGCGTCATGCCCTTGGACGAGATTGCGTATGTGATGATGGCCTGGCCTTCGACATCGATGCGGTTGACCACCGGCGCGGAGGACGAAGCAGGCAGATCGGAGCGGATGCGCTCGACGGCGTCTTTCACATCATTGACCGCCGTCTGGGTATCCATGTCGAGGCGGAATTCAATGACCGTGGTCGAGCGGCCTTCGGTGATGTTGGACATCACCTTGTTGGCGCCGGTGACATTGGCGACGGCATCTTCGATGCGCTTGGTGATCTGGGTTTCCAATTCGCTTGGCGCAACGCCAGGATCGCCCACCGTGACGGCGACAATCGGGATGTCGATATTCGGAAACCGGGTAACAGGCAGCTTCATGAAGCTCATGACGCCAAGCGCCATCAGCACAATGAACAGCAGCACCGGCGGCATCGGGTTGCGGATGGACCAGGCGGAAAAATTCCAGTTCATGGCCGCACGGCTCCGGTCTGTTCGTCGCGCACGGCGGTGACGCGGTCACCATCGGCGACAAAGGGCCGGCTTTGCTGACGATTTCCTCGCCTGCCAGCACCGGCCCGGAGACGGCGACGAAATCCTTGTCGCGCAAGCCGGTTTCGACCTCCACGCTTTCGACCACGCCCTCGCGGACCCTTTGTACCAAAGCCTGTTTGCCGCGCCAGACGATTGCCGCCTGCGGCACGGCCAAGCCCTTGATGCGGGCAATTTCAATGCTTGCCCGGGCAAAGCCGCCCGAGCGGGCGGAATCTGCGCCGTCAAGACTGATGCGCACCTTGCCGAGCCGCGTCTTGCGGTCGATTTCCGGCGCAACCAGCCGGATCGCTCCGGACAACGGCTTGCCTTCGCCCGGCAATATGACCGTGACCGGCATGCCGGACTTCATCATGGCCAATTGCTGTTCGGCGATATCGGCTTCCAATTCAAACACCCCGCCGGCAGCCATCCGAAACAACGGGCCGCTCGAGGCTGAAACCAGCCCGCCGAGCGTGGCGCTGCGCGACAGGATGAGCCCGGCGGCAGGCGCGCGGACTTCGGTCTTGGCCAGCTTCTGCGCAACATCCCTGATCTGCACGTCAATGACGGCGATTTGCGCATTTGCCGATGCCTTTGCCATGTTGGCGGTGTTGAGCTTGGCTTTGGCGCTGTCATGGGCATTGACGGCATTGTCATATTGCGCGGCGCTGGCCACGCCCTTGGCTTTCAGCGCCTTGGCACGTTCCCAGGCCTCAAGTGCCTGCCGGACGGCGATTTCCGCATCGGACACCTGGGCGGCGGCTTGCGCGACCGAAGCTTCAGCCTGGGCGCGGGATGCGGCAAGCTGGGCCTGCTGGATTTCAAGCGCCGTCTTGTCGAGCACGGCGAGCAGATCGCCTTTCTCGACACGGTCGCCGATATCGGCTCGCAGTTCGAGAACCAGAAGGCCAGCCAGATCAATGCCGACGACGGCTTCCTCGCGCGGCAGAATGGTGCCGGTGACCGCCAGAGTCTCGACGATTTCACGCTCGGTAACGCTGACGACGCGAATGGCGGGGGCGGCAAGCTCCGAAGCGGCCTTGTCGGCAGCTTGCGCCGGCAGGGCGCAAAGCACGAATGCGGCGGTAATCAATCCGATGCGGCTCATGAGGGTTTTTCCGGAGCGGTTCGAGGGCGCAGCACGGCAACGGCGACGGCGCGCATGATGGTTTCGACGACAGGCGACGGCACGCCCTTGGACGGCAAATCTTCCATGACCAGCCCCTCGCCCATGGCCATCAGGGCGGGCAGGACGGCGGGAAGCGGCGCAATCGGGTCGATGTCACCGCGCGCCATGGCCGCACCGACATAAGCGGCAAAGCCCTTGGCCACCTCGCCCATGGTGCGTTCGCAGGTCAGGCGAACGGCGTCATTGCGCATGGATTCGGTCTTGATCTCGGAAATCAGCGCCGCTGTGCCGCAGGAATGAACGTGGTGCATATGCGCCATAGCAGCGCCAATCACCCCGTCAACCACATTTTCGGTTTTGAACATCGAGGTGAGAATGGCCGCATGCTCGCGGCGGTCGCCTTCGGAAATCGCCTCGATGATGGCTTCCTTGGACGGGAAATAGCGGTAAAGCGCGCCGGGGCTCATCTGCGCCTCGGCGCAGATATCGTGCATGGACGCGCCTTGAAAGCCCTTGCGCAAAAAGCAGGCTTTGGCGGCATCCAGCACGCGGGCCGACTGCACTTCGCGCTTTTCGGCGCGGGAGAGGTTGGGCGCCCCTTCCCCATCCGGTGCGGTTTCGGCATCGAGCAGCAGATTCATCAATCATCAACCA
>JBATMU010000156.1:0-8614 GCA_049289995.1 Rhizobiaceae bacterium
GTTTTACAGGGCATTGCAGGCGCTGCCTGTGCCCGGCCAACCCCTGCCCCGGACCGGGCGTCTGCGCCCGCCGCTCGTTGCGCCGGAAAGCGACAGTCTCGACAGCTGGAATCTGTTGCCAAAGCGGCCCGACTGGGCCGCCGGTTTGCGCGCGGCGTGGAAACCGGGCGAAGCCGCCGCACACGCCCAGTTTCATACTTTTCTCAAAGGCCCGCTTGCCGGCTATCCTGAGGCGCGGGATTTTCCGGGCATGGACGGCACGTCGCGGCTGTCGCCATATTTGGCGCATGGCGAGATTTCGCCCCGGCAGATTTTTCACGCTCTTGCCGCCAACCCAACCGAAGCGGCGGCAAAGTTCCTGAGGCAGATCGGCTGGCGGGAATTCTCCTGGCATTTGCTGTTTCACAATCCGGGTCTGGAAACCCGCAATTTCAATCCGGCCTTCGATAATTTCGCCTGGAAGGCTGATTCAAAGGGCCTCAATGCCTGGCAGAAAGGCAGAACCGGCTACCCGCTGGTCGATGCCGGCATGCGGCAATTGTGGGAAACCGGCTGGATGCACAATCGCGTGCGCATGGCCGCCGCCTCGTTCCTGACCAAGCACCTGTTGATCGACTGGCGGCTGGGCGAGGACTGGTTCTGGGACACGCTGGTGGATGCCGACGCTGCCAACAACGCGGCGGGCTGGCAATGGGTGGCCGGCAGCGGGGCAGATGCCGCGCCCTATTACCGCATTTTCAATCCTACCCTGCAAAGCGAGCGCTTTGATGCGCAGGGGCAATTCGTACGGCGCTTTGTGCCTGAGCTTGCAGAATTGCCGGATGCGGGAATCCAGCAACCGGAAAAGACCTCACCGGCCAATTTGCAAGCAACTGGCGTAGAGCTCGGGAACAATTACCCCATGCCAATCATTGAACACGGATTTGCGCGCGACCGGGCGCTTGCTGCCTATGCCAGCCTCAAAGGCGAGTTGCCGGAGTGAAATGGCGCGGCATACGCCGCGCCATCCTGTTCACGGGTCAGAGCGTGATCTTGTAGCGCGCAAAACCGTCGGCGCCGTCACCGGCAGCTTCGATCTTCACTGCCTTGACCTCGGCCATGTGCGCCGCCGCTTTCGGGCCGGTGTCAAACAGCACGGTCGCGCCGCCGGCCGGCGCAAAGGTCCAGTTGCCATCAGCCGAGGGATCAATCGTGCCCTTGTCGATGATGTAGCGCACCAGCACGTCGCGGTTGGTGTCGGGGGCGACCAGCACGATCTTGTCAGCCTTGATACCCGGGAAATTGCCGCCGCCGCCAGCGCGGTAATTGTTGGTGGCGACGATGAATTTCTGCGCGGCATCAATCGGCTTGCCGTCAAACATCAGATCGACGATGCGGCTTGACGCAGCGTCGGCGACCTCGCCCTTGGCATTGTACTTGGCGGGCTTGGTCACATCGATCTTGTAGGTCACGCCGTCGATGACGTCATAATTGAACGACGGGAAATCCGGATTGATCAGCATCTGATCGGGCTTGCCGGGCTCGATCGTGTTGAAAATTCCCGCTGACATTTCCAGCCATTCCTTGACTTCCGCCCCGGTTATGGCAACGGCGCGCACCGTATTGGGGAAGAGATAAAGATCGGCCACGTTTTTGATGGCGACATCGCCGGCCGGAACATCGGTGAAATATTCCGCACCGCCGCGTCCGCCCGCCTTGAAGGGGGCAGCGGCGGAAAGCACCGGCAGATCCTTGAACTCGCCGTCTTTCAGGATGTCCTTCACATACCAGGTCTGCGCTTGGCTGACGATCTGCACCGACGGGTCGTCGGCGACCAGCGCAAAATAGGAATAGAGCGGCGCAGAGGTCTTGCCGACCGGCGTGCGCACATAGGCAAGCGTCGCCTCGTGTTCGGTCTTGACGGCGGCTTCAACGGCAGCCACGCTTTCGACCAGCGGCACGATCTTCTTGTTCTCGTCGCGCTTCCAGATTGGCCGCGCTTCAGAGGTTGCGGCCGCCACTTTCCAGCTGTTGCCGGACTTCTCGAGCAGCAGGTCGATCAGCCCGACATGCGAGCCCCAGAACCCGCCCTGCACGGCCGGCTTGCCAAACAGAGTGCCCTTTTCGAAATCCACGCCTTCCTTGTCCTTGAAGGCATCGCCGGGGAAAACCAGATGCTGGTGGCCGGTGAAGATGGCGTCAATGCCGTCGATCTGGCCGAGAAACAGCGAAGCGTTTTCCATCATGGCGGTCTGATTGGGATCTATGCCGGAATGGGACAGCGCAATGACGATGTCGGCGCCCTCTTCCTTCATCTGCGGCACCCAGGCCTTGGCGGCCTCGACGATGTCGCGGGTCAGCACATTGCCGGCCAGATGGCGCGAATCCCAGACCATGATCTGCGGCGGCACAAAGCCGATGAAGCCGACACGCACGGCATGCTCGGCGCCTGCGCCATCCTTGATCTTGCGGTCAAGGATCACATAGGGCTTGAGCCAAAGCTGGTCGTCGCGCGGATTGGCGGCAAGCACCGTGCCCTTGACGAGATTGGCGCAGACCAGCGGATGCTTGGCCCCGGCATTGACCTTGTCCATGAACGACAGGCCGTAGTTGAATTCGTGATTGCCGAGCGTGCCGCAATCATAACCGAGCGTGTTCATGGCGTTGATGACGGGATGGGTGTCGCCGTCCTTCATGCCGCGCTCATAGGCGATCCAGTCGCCCATGGGATTGCCCTGCAGATAGTCGCCATTGTCAACCAGCATGGAATTGCCGGCCTCGGCGCGGATGGCGGCAAGGATCGAGGCGGCGCGGGCTAGGCCCATCGTGTCGTTCGGCTTGTCCGAATAATAGTCATAGGGCATCACCGCGACATGGATGTCGGTGGTTTCCATGATGCGCAGATGCGCCTGGCTGGCTTGGGCGAAAGCCGCGAACGGATGCAGGGTGACGAGGACGCCGGCGGCTGCGGTGCGGCTGAGAAAATCGCGGCGTGAAAGAGCATGCACTGATGTTGCCATCATTACCTCCTGAGAAACGCCTCCCGCGCCGATATTGACGCTTGCGGCGGGCGAAAGGCAACAGGAAGATGCAACAGGACCATGACGGCAAAACGCAATCCGCTTCAGGCGGCGCTTGCGACCGTTTCAACTGCGGC
The DNA here is from genome assembly GCA_049289995.1 of Rhizobiaceae bacterium. GTDB lineage: Bacteria > Pseudomonadota > Alphaproteobacteria > Rhizobiales > Rhizobiaceae > JBATMU01. Next base: position 3,137 of record JBATMU010000156.1, read on the forward strand.
AGCAGGATCGGCAGACTGACGCAGCAGCCAGCCATTGAGCGCCTCGCCCACCATCGGCGCGCCGAAGTGCCAGCCCTGAAGATAGCGGCAGCCAAGACCCGAAAGCCAGCCGGCATCGGCGGCATTTTCGACGCCCTCGGCCGAAACCGCCACGCCGAGCGTTGTACCGATGGCGGCGATGGATTGCAGGATGACGCGGGCGCGTTCGTCGCTGGCCGCACGGCGCACCAGTTCATGATCGATCTTGACCTTGTCAAACGGCACTTCGCACAAGGAGGTCAGGCTTGAATAACCGGTGCCGAAATCATCCAGCGCAACACGCACGCCGGCTGCCTGAAGACGCGCAACACTGTCGGCAACAGCGCCGACGCCGGCAAGATAGGCAGATTCGGTGATCTCAAGCTCCAACCGGTCCGGAGTGATCCCGTGCTTATGCAGGCTGCCGGTGATCATGCCGGGCAGATCGGCGCGCTCAAACAACCGCGACGATATGTTGACCGATACCGAAATTTCGGCAGGCAACCCAGCCAATGCCCTGCAGGCGGCATCGATCGACCACGTTCCAAAGTCCTGAAAAGCGTCGGCGCGCTCCGCAATGCGCATGAATTCCTGCGGCGCAACCGGCCCGAATTCGGGATGATTCCAACGGGCGAAGGCCTCGAACTGAACCGGCTGTCCCGTGGTCACGTCGAAAACCGGTTGGAATTCAAGATGCAGTTTGCCATTGGCTATGGCTGTCGGCAAATCGGCTTCAAGCAATTTGCGGCGGTTTTTGGCGGCGTTGCGCCGCTCATTGGCCACTTTGACCATGCCCTTGCCTGCTGATTTTGCGGCATAGAGCGCTTCATCGGCCAGTTGCTGGACAATGGATTCATCACAACCGCAATCAGGCATCAGCGCAAGGCCCGCACTGCCGCGCACCCGGAAAGCCCCTTGCGGCAGCAGGACCGGCTTGGACAGCTCGTCAATGGCGCTTGCAATTGCGGTTTCCGCAAAGACGCCATCCTGACCCGGTGCGAGCTCAAAGATGGCGGCAAATTCGTCACCGCCCATGCGGGCGATGAAACTGGCGGCGGGCAGGAAATCGGACAAACGCCTGGCGGATTGGCGCAGCACCTCGTCGCCGGCGGCGTGTCCGCCGGTATCATTGACCGCCTTGAAGTCGTCGAGGTCGAACAACGCCAGCGCAAAGCGGCTGCGTCCGGCTGCCGCATGTTTGGTGCAACGGCTCATCTCGGCATTGAAGGCAGCGCGGTTGGCAAGCCCGGTCAACGGATCGGTCAATGCGAGAAGGCGGAGTTCCGCTTCCGCACGCATTGTTTCGGAGACGTTGCGCGCCAGCCCGTGATAGCCGGTGAATTGGCCATCGGCAGAATGCGAGGGCGATCCGGTCAACGACCACCAGACGTCGCGGCCATCCAGCCTTAGATGGACAACGGCGTCGCGGATTGTTTCGCCTTCGGCCATGCGCGCCGAAAACTGACGGATGGCCGTTTTGGCGGCCTCGCCAGCGGCATTGGCCAGCAGGAAGCCGGGAAGGCTCGCCATGGCCATGCGCTCGGGCGCAGTGCCGGAGCGTTCAGAAAAACTCGGCGACAGCATGATGATGGAATGGCGGACATCCGTGCGCCACAACCATTCCGACGAATGGTTTTCCATGTCGCTCAGAAACAACTTGATGATCTGGTTCTGCTCCTTGACGCGAAACAGGGCGGTGACGCGTTCGCGGAAAACCTCGGAATGCCGCATGACGGCAAACGGAAACAAGACAACGTAGATCACCAGAAGTGAAAGAATGAACAGGTGACGACCGGCGCCTTCGGCAAGAAGGGCGGCAATTGACGACAGGACAAGTGGCCCCGAAAACAGGAAGACCCCGGCTGGAACGGCCGACAGGATAAAGGGCGACGTGCACAAAAGGCCCGTCACCAATACCGTCATGACAAGGCGTTCGCTATCTGCCAACTGGCCAAAAAACAGGAAGATACAGGTTCCCCAGAAAGAGCCCCAGGCAAAATTCGTCATAAGCGAAGCCCGGTAGTGGCTGACAAGCCGTGCGCCTTGGCGCAGATCGCGGCGCATCCGGGAAAGGCTCATGAGGTCCAGCGCGGAAAAAACCAGTCCTGCGGCAAGCCAGATATGGAGGGAAAACCCGGCCACATAGGGCAGAAGCATCTGGTACATCACGAGCGATATCGAAAGATTGGCGGCAATGCGAAAACCATGCAGCCGCATGGCTTCGGCAAGCCTTGCCTCAAGAAGCTGACGCTTTCCGGCATCATCTGTGCCAGAGCGGCGATCCAACCCGGCCTGATGTCCAAAATCTATCAATTTGCGCTACCCGGTCCCCTTGTGGTGAGACTAGGCGGGGCGGCGTAATATTTCGGAAAAGGCTTGCGTAAAATTTTATCTATAGGTGTTTTTCGGGCTGGTATTTCGGGTCAGGCGAAGTTTGCGGCAATGCCTGTGCCGGTCCGGTCAATCACCTCGCGCAGGGCAAAGGCCGAGTTGATTTTGGTGACATGCGGCATGGCCGTCAGCCAATCGCGGTGAATGCGTTCATAATCACGCAAGTCGCGGGCGGCGATCCTGAGGATGTAGTCATATTCGCCGGACATCAGATGGCAGGACAGGATGTTGGGGCAGCGCTTCACGGCCGCTTCAAAGTCCGCGAGGGTTTTTTCGAATTGGCCCGACAGCGACACATGTACGATTGCCGTCATGCCATGATCGAGCGCGGCATTGGAGAGCCGCGCATGATAGCCGCGGATGACGCCCGATTTTTCCAGCATGTCGACCCGCCGCGAACAGGCCGATTGGGAGAGACCGACCTGTTCGGCCAAGGCCGCGTTGGCCATGCGGCCGTCCGCCTGCAGGGCCTCCAATATCGCGATATCGATCTTGTCGAGTTTCATTTGCCGTGATTTCCACCAATATTCGGCACTTTCACGCAAGGATATGCGATTTTTGCTGCTTGGTCCAGCCAAGTTCGCAAGCACATTCGAAGCCGGTTGTGGTCTACTTCAAGCATTGAAACCGCAATCGGCCGGAGGAGCCCCCAATGCGCGTCGGATGTCCCAAGGAAATCAAGAACCATGAATACCGCGTCGGCCTGACTCCGGGTGCAGTGCGCGAATATGTGGCGCATGGCCACGAGGTCATCGTGGAAACCGGCGCGGGCGCGGGCATTGGCGCTGATGACGGCGCTTACGCTGCCGCTGGTGCAAAAATCGCCAAGACTGCCGCCGAAGTGTTTGCCAAGTCCGACATGATCGTCAAGGTCAAGGAGCCGCAGGCCTCCGAATGGGTGCAGCTGCGCGACGGCCAGATCCTTTACACCTATCTTCACCTGGCTCCCGATGCCGAGCAGACCCGCGGCCTTCTGGCTTCCGGCGTCACGGCAATTGCCTATGAAACCGTGACCGACGAACGCGGCGGCCTGCCTTTGCTGGCCCCCATGTCGGAAGTTGCCGGCCGGTTGGCCATTCAGGCTGGCGCCACGGCGCTGCAGAAGGCCAATGGCGGACGCGGCGTGATGCTGGGCGGCGTGCCGGGCGTGCTGCCGGGCAAGGTTGCGGTGTTGGGCGGCGGCGTGGTCGGGCTGAATGCCGCCAAGATGGCGGTCGGTCTCGGCGCGGACGTTACCATCATTGACCGCTCCATTCCGCGCCTGCGCCAGCTTGATGACATTTTCAACGGCCGCGTCCATACCCGTTATTCGACGGTTGAGGCGCTGGAGGAAGAATGCTTCTCGGCCGATATCGTGGTTGGCGCCGTGCTGATCCCGGGTGCGGCTGCTCCCAAGCTGGTCAGCCGTGAAATGATCTCCGGCATGAAAAAAGGCGCGGTTCTGGTGGACGTCGCCATCGACCAGGGCGGCTGCTTTGAAACCTCGCATGCCACGACCCATGCCGATCCGACCTTTGTTGTCGATGGCGTGATTCATTATTGCGTTGCCAACATGCCGGGTGCGGTGCCGGTCACGTCGGCGCATGCGCTCAACAACGCCACGCTGCATTACGGCCTGCAGCTTGCCGACAAGGGCCTGAAGGCCATGGTCGACGACCATCACCTGCGCAACGGCCTCAATGTCCACAAGGGCAAGATCACCAACAAGGCCGTGGCCGAGGCGCTCGGCATGTCGCTGACCGACGCACAGTCGGCAATAAAGGCAGCCTGATCGCATCATTGCGCGCGCCGGGGGACCTCCTCCCGGCTGCACAAAGCAAAACGCCCGCCGGTCCTCCCCGGCGGGCGTTTTGGCTTTTTGGCAGGGAGTCAGCGCAGGCCCGAACTCATCGCAGGAACGTATCGACGCGCCGCAAGGTGACGCGGCGGTTGCGCCAATTCTCGTAAGGCGTCGGCACCAGAAGCTGGCTCTCGCCATAACCTACCGTTTCCAGCGCCGAGCGCGGGATGCCGAATTCCGATGACAATACCCGCTTGAGCGAGCGGGCGCGCGCTTCGGAAAGCGCGTAATTGGCAGCGTTCGTGCCAACCGCATCGGTATGGCCTTCAACCAACACCACAGCTTCCGGCCGGCGGTTGAGCAGACCGTCCAGCGCATCGGCGATCGCCTCGACCTTCGGATATTGCGAGAACGGGATTTCCGCAGAACCGAAAGCGAAATTGATCGCCTGAATGTCGATGGCCGGCGCGGCGCGGCGTAAATCGGGGCGGCGGGTCAATTCGCGGACAGTGACCCGATCCTTGCGCTTCAGTTTCAAAACCGGCTCGGCGCCAAGGGCTTTTTCAATTTTCTGCGCTGACGGCATGGACTGAGCCATGGCGGGAGCGGCCAGTATGGTTGCCGAAATGGCGGCGGCGGCAAGGGTTTTCAACAGGGACATTGCGCAGGCTCCTCAGTCCAGAATCATGCCGTCATCTTGGCGGCGTAAATCCATGGTCGCTGATTGTGGCTGAACCGGTGATGAACCGCACAACACCGTCGGATCAAACCCAGGGCTCGACCAGTTCGACCCGCGAGCCGACCGGATGAAAGCCGGCCTTCTGGTAGAGGACCAGTGCACGCGGACTGTCGAGCGTATTGGTCTCGATGGCAACTTTTTGCGGATTGTGCGCCCAGGCGGCGAAAACCGCCTCCGAAATCAGGAATTTCGACAGGCCGCGGCCCTGATAGGCGGGCAAGAGGCCGAGCAGGCGGATTTCGGCCTTCTCCGGCAGGTCCTCCATGCCGATTTCGAAGAATCCTGCCGGGCAGCCATCGGCATGCAGAACCCAGATTTCCGATTTTCCGGACCCGAGTTCCGCCTTGAGCATGGCGTCCGGCATGTTGCGGCGGACAAACCAGTGATGCGGCCTGCCAACCTGTTCATAGAGAAAGGAGTAATATTCCGGCGTCATGCCGGACGTGCGCATCAGCGAGATTTTCTGGCCGGACGGCAGCGGCGTGCGGCGCGACGGCATGACATCCATTTCCAGTTCGGTGATGTGCGCCGTCAGGGTGCGGTCCGGACC
>JBATMU010000157.1:0-7153 GCA_049289995.1 Rhizobiaceae bacterium
CGAACTTGTCGGCGGCTTCGGCGATGAAGTCCGGGCGGTTCACGGCGGTTGTGTTGACCGACACCTTGTCGGCGCCAGCCAGCAGCAATTTGCGGATATCGGACAATTGCCGCACGCCGCCGCCAACAGTCAGCGGCATGAAGCATTGCTCCGCCGTGCGTGCCACCACGTCAAAAATCGTGTCACGGTTTTCGTGGCTGGCGGTGATATCGAGAAAGGTCAGCTCATCCGCCCCTGCCGCGTCATAGGCCTTGGCCGCCTCGACAGGGTCACCGGCATCGATCAGGTCGACGAAATTGACGCCCTTGACGACGCGGCCATCCTTGACATCAAGACAGGGGATAACGCGGGATTTGAGGGTCATGGCCGCCGCTCCTCGAACATCGCCGCTTCGGCGTGCTGCCCGTTCAGCACCGCCAGCGCTTCGGCCGGGTCAATGCGCCCGTCATAAAGCGCGCGGCCGGAAATGGCGCCTTCGAGTTTTGCGGCGTCCGGCATGGTCATGCGCACCACATCGGCGAGCGAGGCGAGCCCGCCCGAGGCAATCACCGGTATGGAGACCGCATCTGCAAGCGCAATGGTCGCATCCCAGTTGATGCCGGCAAGCACCCCGTCACGGTCGATATCGGTGTAGATGATGGCGGCGACGCCTGCGCCTTCAAACTTTTTGGCCAGTTCAATGACGCCGAGCGTTGACGCCTCCGCCCAGCCTTCGACGGCGACAAAGCCGCCCTTGGCGTCAATGCCGACCGCGACCTGGCCCGGAAACAGCCGGCAGGCCTCTTTCACCAGATCCGGATCGCGCACAGCCACCGTGCCGAGAATGACGCGGGCAAGCCCCTTGCTTAGCCAGCTTTCGACCTGGGCGAGCGTGCGGATGCCGCCGCCCAGCTGGACCGGGTTTTTCGTGGCTTTCAGGATGGCCTCGACAGCCGCGCCATTGACCGACTGGCCTTCAAACGCGCCATTCAAGTCAACAACATGCAGCCATTTGAATCCCTGGTCCTCGAAGGACCTCGCCTGATTAGCCGGATTCTCATTGTAAACCTGTGCGCTGTCCATCGCGCCGAGCTTGAGGCGTACGCAGTGGCCGTCCTTGAGATCAATGGCGGGGAAGAGGATTTTAGACACCGCCAATGCCCTTCCTGATTTGCGCGTCCTCGCGGCCTTGCCGCTGCGGGCGGCGCGGCTGCCCGTCTTTCAGGTCGATGGCGGGGAAAAGGATTTTCGGCTTCACGGCTTCCACCTCAGGAAATTGCCGATCAGCGTGAGGCCCAGTGCCTGGCTCTTTTCGGGATGGAATTGCGTGCCGATCATGTTGTCCCGCGCCACGGCTGCGGTCATGTCCCCGCCGTAATCGGTGACCGCCAGCACATCGTCCGGATCCTTTGCCGCCAGATGATAGGAATGGACGAAATAGGCGTGCAGGCCGTCATCGCCGGTCTTGATGCCGTCAAACAGCACATGCGGCTTTTTCAGCCTTATTGTGTTCCAGCCGATCTGCGGGATTTTCAGGCCCGGGTCGGACGGGGTCATTTCCACCACGTCGCCTTCGATCCAGCCGAGGCCCTGCGTGACGGTCTTTTCCAACCCGCGCGACGACATCAATTGCATGCCGACGCAAATGCCGAAAAACGGCCGGCCCTTCTGCATCACCGCTTCATTGAGCGCGTCCGTCATGCCGGGCAGCGCATCGAGCCCTGCCTTGCAATCGGCATAGGCGCCGACGCCGGGCAGCACGATGCGGTCGGCTCTGGCGACATCATCGGCCTTTGCCGTCACGGCGATCGACGCGGCAAGTCCGGCTTCGCGGGCGGCGCGCTCGAAAGCCTTGGCTGCCGAGCGCAGATTGCCCGAGCCGTAATCAATGATGGCGACGCGCATCAACCTTTCAACGATCCCTTGGTTGACGGGACGACGCCCTTCTGGCGCGGATCAGGCTCGATGGCCGATCTCAGCGCCCGCGCCACCGCCTTGAAGCAGGTTTCGGCAATGTGATGGTTGTTGGCGCCGTAATGATTGAGCACATGCAGCGTGATGCCGGAATGCTGGGCGAAGGCATTGAAGAATTCGCGCACCAGTTCGGTGTCGAATGTGCCGATCTTCGGCGCGGAAAACGCAACATTCCACACCAGAAAGGGCCGGCCCGACACATCAAGCGCCGCCTTGGTCATGGTTTCGTCCATGGCAAGATCGATCGAGGCATAGCGGGTGATGCCCTTGCGGTCGCCAAGCGCCTCGTTGAGCGCCTGACCAAGCGCGATGCCGCAATCCTCCACCGTGTGGTGATCGTCAATGTGCAGATCGCCCTTGGCCGAAACGGCCATGTCGATCAGCGAATGGCGGCTCAGCTGGTCAAGCATGTGGTCGAAAAAACCGATGCCGGTCGACATTTCCGACTTGCCGGTTCCATCGAGATCAACCGAAACGCTGATTTCGGTTTCCTTGGTCTTGCGGCTGATTTCTGCCTTGCGCGCCATCAGACTTGTCCTTGCCCTCGCCGCGCGGCCTGCCCGGCGCGAGCCTTCTACCAGCAAGGTTGCATCAATTCCAGCACCCGCGCTGCCGCAGGCATGGATTTGCAATTGCCGCTGCGCCGCATACATATCGCCGGAAGGGTTCGCCCGCCGGCTCCAAAAGGGGCGGACGAGTTGCCGGTCAGGAGAGTTCACATGGCAGATTTGCCAAGCATGCACGCTACAACCATCATCACCGTCCGCAAGGGCGGCAAAGTGGTCATTGCCGGCGACGGCCAGGTGTCGCTCGGCCAGACCATCATGAAGGGCAATGCGCGCAAGGTTCGCCGCATCGGCAAGCAGGGCCAGGTGATTGCCGGATTTGCCGGGGCGACAGCCGACGCGTTCACGCTGATGGAGCGGCTGGAGGCGCGGCTGGAACAATATCCGGATCAATTGATGCGGGCCTGCGTCGAGCTTGCCAAGGATTGGCGCACCGACCGCTATCTCAGGCGGCTCGAAGCCATGATGCTGGTTGCCGACAAGTCCGTCTCGCTGGCGCTGACCGGCAATGGCGACGTGCTCGAACCCGAGCATGGCGTCATGGCCATCGGTTCGGGCGGCAATTATGCGCTGGCCGCGGCACGGGCGCTGATCGACACGGACATGAGTGCTGAAGACATCGCCCGCAAGGCCATGCAGATCGCCTCGGAAATCTGTGTCTACACCAATTCGAGCTTTGTGATCGAGACGCTGGATGAAGCCTGATCCGCGCTATGGCTTCCGCGCCGTGACCGAAAGGGATTTCCCCTTGCTCGGCCGCTGGCTCAACGAGCCGCATTGGCGGCGTTTTTGGGGTGAACCAGAACAGGCGCTTGCGGAAATCACCGCCCATCTGGACAGCATTTCCGTCGAGCCAATGATCGCCGAATTCAATGGCGTGCCGATCGCCTATGTGCAGACCTATGATCCGCATCTGGAAGATGGGCACCCTTACCAGGACCAGCCGACCGGGACCTTGGGCGTGGACATTTCCATCGGAGGGGCAGACATGCTGCATCAGGGCCATGGTTCGGCGATAATGTCGATGCTGGCGGCCGTCCTGTTTGACGAGGGCGTGATCCGGCTGATCATTGATCCTGATCCGTCCAATGCGGCGGCGATCCGCGCCTATGAAAAGGCTGGCTTCGCCGCTTTCGACACAAGAACATCCGAGTATGGTCCGGCGCTGATGATGGCGCTGGACAATCCCGACATGACAGAGGCCGAGTAGAAGCGCATGACCAATTTTTCGCCCCGCGAAATCGTCTCCGAACTGGACCGGCACATTATCGGCCAAAAGGACGCCAAGCGCGCAGTGGCCATCGCCTTGCGCAACCGCTGGCGGCGCCAGCAATTGACCGGCCCGATGCGTGAAGAAGTCATGCCGAAAAACATCCTGATGATCGGACCCACGGGCGTCGGCAAGACCGAGATTGCCCGGCGGTTGGCGCGGCTGGCCGGTGCGCCGTTCATCAAGGTCGAGGCCACGAAATTCACCGAGGTCGGCTATGTCGGCCGCGATGTCGAACAGATCATCCGCGATCTGGTCGAAGTGGCGCATGGCCTGGTGCGCGAGCGCAAGCGCGAGGATGTGAAGGCCCGCGCCCATCTCAATGCCGAGGAGCGCGTGCTGGACGCCCTGGTCGGCAAGACCGCAAGCCCGGCGACCCGCGACTCCTTCCGCAAGAAGCTGCGCGAGGGCGATCTCGATGACAAGGAGATCGATATCGAACTTGCTGATGCCGGAGCACCGAGCTTTGAAATCCCCGGCATGCCGGGTGCGGGCATGCTCAATCTCAATGACATGTTGTCCAAGGCGATGGGCGGCCGCACCAAGACGCGGCGGACCAGCGTCAAGCAATCCTATGTCCTGTTGATCAATGACGAATCCGACAAGCTGCTTGATGAAGAGGCACTGACAGCGGAAGCGCTGGACATCACCCAGAATGACGGAATCGTCTTTCTCGATGAAATCGACAAGATCGCCAGCCGCGAAGGCGGCATGGGGGCAGGTGTTTCGCGCGAAGGCGTGCAGCGCGACCTGTTGCCACTGGTCGAGGGCACAACGGTCGCCACCAAGCATGGGCCGGTGAAAACCGATCATATCCTGTTCATTGCGTCGGGCGCATTCCACGTTTCCAAGCCGTCTGATCTTTTGCCCGAACTTCAGGGCCGTCTGCCGATCCGCGTTGAATTGCGGGCGCTGGAAAAGGATGACTTCAAGCGCATCCTGACCGAGACGGAAGCCAGCCTCATCAAGCAATATGTGGCGCTGATGGCCACCGAAGGCGTCACGCTGTCCTTCACTGACGATGCCATCGATGCCCTGGCGGGCGTGGCGGTCGATCTCAACGCCAGCGTCGAAAATATCGGCGCGCGGCGGCTGCAGACGGTGATGGAGCGCGTTCTGGATGATATTTCCTTTGCCGCGCCGGACAGCGCGGGCGTTTCGGTGGAAATCGACGCGGCCTACGTGAAAAAACATGTCGGCGATCTGGCGCGCAACACAGATTTGTCGCGATTCATCCTTTAGTGCGAATCCGGGTTCACGCGCAGGCCCGTTGCCGCTATGCAACGGGCCGGGACGTCCACGGGATGGCGAAATGAAACAGGGGTTTGCCGCAGCTTTGCTTGCCTTGGTGCTTTCAGCGCCCGCACAGGCGCTGACGCTGGTGCCGGAAGGCAACCGCAATGCCGAGCAACCGGCCGTTCCCGGCGCTTCGGCGCGGCGCACTGCGGAATTGCGCACCACCTATGAAGCCAAATACCAGAAGGTCTACGCACTCCTGAAATCCGACGCCAAGCTGCGCAAGAAAATCCGCGATGCGAGTGCTGCCTATGGCATCGATCCGGTGCACATGGCCGGCGCCATTGTCGGCGAGCATACCTACAATGTTGACGCCTATGACCGGCTGCAATCCTATTACGTGAAGGCTGCATCCTATCTGGGTTCGAGTTTTTCGTTTTCATATGACGGCGAGGACATTTCCGACTTTATCCAGCGGCCGCAATTTGCCCGCTGTGCAGGCAAAGCCGGCTCCTATGCCGTGTGGACCTGCCGGGAGTCGGTGTGGAATTCCAGTTTCCGCGGCAAGACCGTTGACGGGACATCATTCCCGGCCAAACGGTTCAGCGCCGTGTTCTTCCAGCCGTTTTACGCCGGCCAGACTTTTGGCCTGGGCCAACTTAATCCGCTGACCGCACTGCAAATGTCGGACCAGGTGTCCCGCACTTCCGGCTTTCCAAGCCTGAGCGTCAAGAACCCGCAAAGCGTTTACGAAACCATTCTCGATCCGGACAAGACATTGCCCTATGTGGCTGCGACTTTGAAAAACGCCATTACCGCCTACAAGACCATTGCCGGTTTTGACATTTCGAAAAATCCGGGTCTGACGTCGACGCTCTACAACCTCGGCAATCCCGAAGTAAGGGCTGCGGCGCTGCGCGATGAAAATGCTGCTGCAAAGGCTGCCGGCAAGCCGGAAAAGCTGCCCGAGGAAAACTATTACGGCTGGCTGGTAAATTCGAAAATCAGTGAACTTCGCGCGCTGTTCTGAATGAATTCAGCGTTTGTTTCTGGCGGCTGCGGCACGGATGCGCAGGGCCAGATTGTCGAGTGTTTCCTCGTCCAATTTGCTGATGGAAGCGGCCAGAAGGTTTGCCAATTCGGTGGCGCGCGGCGACAGGTTCTGGGTGTCGACAATCACGCGGCCGCGCGACATTTCCGCCAGCCGCTGCAAATCCTCGGCATCATCCCAGATCACGTTGAAATAGCCGATGATGCGCTGGATCATCGGCCAGGCCGGCGCGCCACGGCGGCCATGCTCAAGCGCCGACAAATAGGCCGGCGTCACGCCGATGGCGGCGGCCATGTCTTTCTGCGTTACGCGCTTTTCGGCCCGCAATTGGCGCATGCGCTCGCCAAACGGCGTCATGGCCGCTCTCCCGTCGTACGGCGCAGGCGGATATACAGCGCGCCCTCGCCGCCATGGGTTCGGGCAGCATCTGCTGTACCGGAAACCAATGCGCGGAATGACGGTGTGGTCAGCCAGACCGGAACGGCGCGTTTCAAAACGCCATCCGAACCGAAAGACGCGCCTTTGCCGGTAATCACCAGAACATGGCGGAGGCCGCGCGCATGGGCGCGATGCAGAAATGACAGGAGCAGGCCATGCGCCTGCGCCTGATTCATGTCATGCAGATCAACCCTCGCCTCGATCGGCAGCCTGCCCTTGGCCAGCTTCTTGCGGGTCGGCGCATCAAAATGGTGATGTCCCGCCGGTTCCGGCCCGGGGCGCGGCACAGGCTGTTCCGGAATTTTGGCAGGCGCCGCCGCTGCCGGTGCGGCATCCGGCGCGGTTGGCGGCGGTGCGATTTTGCCCGGCAAGGCGGACACGGTGCGGGCAACTTCGCCCCACAGGATGCGCTCTTCATCACTGAGCTTTCGCACCGCGTTTCGCGCAGTCATGACGCGGCCTTTGGAAAATCCTTGGGCACAAGCGCCCAGAAATCCGCCGCATTGCGGACAACGCCGGCGATTTCGCCGGCTGCATCGCCCGACCCGGCAAACAGGTCGCCGCGCGCCGGGCCGACAATGGCTGATCCGGTGTCCTGGGCGATCATTAGCCGGGCAAATGGCTTGCCGTCAAAAGCGG
>JBATMU010000158.1:0-4169 GCA_049289995.1 Rhizobiaceae bacterium
AGGCTCGCGCGGCATCGGCGCGGCCATTTCCATCGCGCTGAAAAACGCCGGCTACACAGTTGCCGCCAATTATGCCGGCAATGACGAAGCCGCCGCCAAATTCACCGCAGAGACCGGCATCAAGACCTACAAATGGTCGGTCGCCGACTACGACGCCTGTGTTGCGGGCATCGCCAAGGTCGAGGCCGATCTGGGCCCGGTCGCCGTTCTCGTCAACAATGCCGGAATCACCCGTGACGGCATGTTCCACAAGATGACCCCGCAAATGTGGAATGAGGTCATTTCCACCAACCTGACCGGCCTCTACAACATGACCAATCCGGTCTGGGGCGGCATGCGCGACCGCAAGTTCGGCCGCGTCATCAACATTTCCTCGGTCAACGGTCAGAAGGGCCAGGCTGGACAGGTCAACTATTCCGCCGCCAAGGCCGGCGATATCGGCTTCACCCGGGCGCTGGCCCAGGAAGGCGCCCGCGCCGGCATCACCGTCAATGTGATCGCACCGGGCTATATCGGCACAGACATGGTCAAGGCGATTGACGAAAAAGTGCTCAACGAACGCATCCTGCCGCAGATCCCCGTGGGGCGCCTTGGCGAACCCGAGGAAATCGCCCGCTGTGTGGTGTTCCTTGCTTCCGACGAGGCCGGTTTCATCACCGGCTCGACCCTGTCGGCCAATGGCGGCCAGTTCTTCAGCTGAACCCCGCCTTGCCGGACCAATAAAAACGGCGCCTTTCGGCGCCGTTTTCGTTTGCGGGTCGGTCAAACTCTATTCGTCGGAAAACATCGCCTTGTGCAGCAGCCCCGCCACAACGGCTCCCGCCAGCGGCGCCAGCCAGAACAGCCAGAGCTGGCCGAGCGCCCAGCTGTCGGCAAAAAGCGCAACGCCCGTCGATCGCGCCGGATTGACCGACGTGTTGGTCACCGGAATCGACACCAGATGGATCAGCGTCAGCGCAAGACCGATGGCGATCGGCGCAAAGCCGGCCGGCGCGCCCTTGGACGTCACCCTGAGAATGATCATCAGGAACATGAAGGTCATTACAAATTCCATGACCAGCGCGGCCGCCAGCGAATAGGCGCCCGGCGAATGCTCTCCAAAACCGTTGGACGCAAAGCCGCCTGCCGCAAATCCGGCCTTGCCGCTGGCGATGAAATACAGCACCGCTCCGGCCAGCACCGCCCCGGCAAGCTGGGCGGCGACATAGGCAATGAAATCCTTCGCCGGAAACCGCCCGCCGGCGATCAGGCCGAGAGTGACCGCCGGATTGAAATGGCCGCCCGAAATGCCGCCCACCGCATAGGCCATGGTCAGAACCGTCAGGCCAAAGGCCAGTGACACGCCGACAAGGCCAATGCCGACATCCGGGAAAGCTGCCGCCAGCACCGCGCTGCCGCAGCCGCCGAACACCAGCCAGAACGTGCCGAGCGCCTCGGCAGTCAGTTTTCTCGTCAAGCCCATCGAATCACTCCTCTTTTTCGAATGGTCATGAAGATTTGCATGGCATCGGCTTGGGCGAAATGTTTCCCGGCTGCGAAACAGTTACGCCCGCTCCCGAATTTGTGATCCCGTCGGGCCACGCAGGCTTTTTAAAAACTGGAGTCCTGCGCTAATCTTCCTTCGCCTGAGGGAGGAAAGACCATGCGCCTGCGCCTTGCCATACTCGCCGTTTTTGCCGCCACGCCGGTGCTGGCCGACCGCATCGATGGCGATTGGTGCAATGAGGCGGGCCGCCATGTCCGCATCGATGGACCTGAGATCGAATTGCCGTCAGGAGCTATGCACAAGGGCGATTATGACCGGCACGCCTTTCGCTACATCGCACCGCCCGGTGATCCTGATGCCGGGACGCAAATCCGCATGATGGTGCAGTCCGACGAGGAGATGCTGCTGTTCAGGGGCGACAAGGCGGATTTTGCCAACGCCGAACAATGGCGGCGCTGCGAGGCCACAAGCTGAGGATTCGCTCCAATCTGATGCGCAAAGGGCAATATCCACTACTTTAACGTGCACTTTCCGCCGGGAAGCATGCCGCAGTGTGGCGGCAAGATACGGAATTCTCCATATCTGGCAGCGAGAAAACCAGGACATGCGCGGCAAGCCGATTTGCCGCCCGCACGTTCCGGCGTTGGCCAAAGCGCCAGCCAGGTTTTGCCTGCAGCCTGCCGGGCAGATTGCCAAAATTAACCAAGCCTTTACGGTTGCTCGCATTTTCGGCTGCGAGCCTTGGCGTTTTTCGGTCCGCGCTTTGCGGGCCCGGGCGCGTTAACCTTTGTCAATCCTTGCAGGTCCATGGACAGGAGCCGCCGCCGCCCCATGGACAACACACGGACGCAAATCACTACATCTAGCGGTGAACAAAGACGCAACCCCTGCGAGTCACTGATTCGTCGCCGATTCGTTCCAGACTCGTTCCGGTTGTTAATGCCCGCAGAATTTCCGGCCGGTACCAGTGGTTTTGCGCGCCGGAGATTTGCTGTATGGAGCGGCCAGCATGCGTGTTTCCATCACTCCTCCGCAGCCGCTGGTCCTGTCCGGGCGCGATGTCACCGCCATTCTCGGTCCGACCAATACCGGCAAGACCCATCTGGCCATTGAGCGGATGGTTGCCCATGACTCGGGCGTCATCGGCCTGCCGCTCAGGCTTCTGGCCCGCGAAGTCTACCAAAAGGTTTGCGAGAAGGTCGGCGCCAAAAACGTGGCGCTGATCACCGGCGAGGAAAAGATCCAGCCCAAGGGCGCGCGATACTCCGTCTGCACGGTCGAAGCCATGCCGCGCCAGACCGATGCGGCCTTCGTCGCCATTGACGAGGTGCAGCTGGCCGGCGATTTCGAGCGCGGCCATGTCTTTACCGACCGCATCCTGCATCTGCGCGGCCGCAGCGAGACCCTTTTGCTCGGTGCCGCCACCATGCGCGGCATACTTGAAAAGCTGCTGCGCGGCCTGGCTGTCGTCACGCGCCCTCGCCTGTCGCACCTGGCCTGGGCCGGATCAAAAAAGGCGACACGCCTGCCCCCGCGCTCAGCCATCGTCGCGTTTTCGGTGGATGAGGTCTATGCCATCGCAGAACTGATCCGCCGCCAGCGCGGCGGCGCAGCCGTTGTGCTTGGTGCGCTCAGCCCTCGCACCAGAAATGCCCAGGTGGAGCTTTACCAGTCTGGCGATGTCGATTTTCTGGTTGCCACCGACGCCATCGGCATGGGCCTCAATCTCGATGTCAATCACGTCGCCTTTGCCCAGAGGCGCAAGTTCGACGGCTACCAATACCGCGACCTGTCGCCAGCCGAACTCGGCCAGATCGCCGGGCGCGCCGGACGCCATTTGCGCGACGGCACCTTTGGCGTCACCGGCCAGACCGACGCCTTTGACGAGGAACTGGTCAAGCGCATCGAGGGCCATGAGTTCGATCCGCTCAAGGTCCTGCAATGGCGCACTGCTGATTTTGATCTGTCGAGTTTAGCGGCTCTCCGCCGCTCGCTTGACCGCAATGCGCCGGTCGACGGCTTGGCCCGCGCCCTGCCCGCCATAGACCAGCGCGCACTGGAAGCGCTGGCTGCCGATCCGGCAATTGCCGCCCTGGCTGACAGGCCCGAACGCGTTTCAATGTTATGGGAGGCCTGCGCGCTGCCCGATTACCGCCGCATCGCGCCCGCCCAGCATGCCGACCTGATAGCCGCCATTTTTGCCGACCTCGCCAGGCGCGGCCATGTCGATGAAAACTACATGGCCGAACAGGTCCGCCGTGCTGATTCGGTCGAGGGCGATATCGACACCTTGTCGCAGCGCATCGCGCAGATCCGAACCTGGACCTATGTGTCGCACCGGCCCGGCTGGCTTGCCGATCCGTCACACTGGCAGGAAAAGACGCGCCAGATCGAAGACCGCCTGTCGGATGGCCTGCACGAGAGGTTGACGAAACGCTTCGTAGACCGCAGGACATCCGTGCTCATGAAGCGCCTGAGAGAGAATACGACCATGGAAGCAGAAATTTCGCCGACCGGAGCCGTAATGGTGGAGGGGCACCATGTCGGAGAATTGCAGGGCTTCCGCTTTGCTCCTGACAATGCCGCCGGCGGCGAAGACGCCAAGGCGGTGAAAGCCGCCGCCCAGCAGGCGCTGGCTGCCGAATTCGAGGCACGGGCCGAACGCTTTGGCGCCGCTGCCAAC
>JBATMU010000159.1:0-2123 GCA_049289995.1 Rhizobiaceae bacterium
CGTTTTCCGCCGCCTTGGATGCGACGTCAGGGATCTGCGAAAATTCCTCGTCGCAAGCCATCTTCTCTTCCACCTCGTCGTGAAATGCCACCCAAACCCGGCGCGCGTGCTGGTCCATGGGCAGGAAGTAGTTCACCAGCCTGTCGAAGTCGTCAAACTCGGCAGGCGCCTCAAGCATGGCGAAGACGCGGGCATGAAAGGCGCGCAGGGCGGGCATGTCGGCTGGCGGCTCGGTGTAGTACCGCGTGCCGCGCGTGGAGCCGGGATGACTGAACAGGAACCGGGCGAAGTACCCGATGCCCCGAGCCAGGCCTCCCGTACTGCGCGTGAACTCCTGCAAAACCGAGGGCTGCACTTGCAGACCCATCGTCGCCCGCAGGCGTTCAATGTGAATGCTCCCCCGGCCAATGCGGTCCTGCGAGACGGGTCCGCCGTCCCACATGGCGTTCACTAGGGCGAGGTTTCGCGTCGCGCTTTCCTTGCTCATGCCATGCGAACCGAAAATCACCCCGGCCTCAGAGGTAATGACGGCGGCGACCGGATAGTTCTGCAACGCCACGCTCAGCGCCTCGGGCGTATCGTCGCCGCGCAGCATCCGGGCGAGGCGCGGTTCCTTGGGCTTGCGAAGCTCGTGCTGCACCCTTGGGTCAAGCTCGGTGCCAAGCTGGTCGGCATGGAACCCTTGGGCGATCAGGTTCTCCATACTCTCCTTGTCCCTCTCCCAGTCTTCCAGCGCTGTTTCGTACTGCGCCTTCTGTTCACGGGCCGCGCGCATCTGCTGCGCCTCCCATTCACGCAGAGGTTTCATGAACAGCTTGTCCACGGCGGTCTTGCGTTCCCCGGACTCGGCGACGGTCAGGAGGTAGAGCGATGCCGGGCCGTCAAGCGCTGCGTCCCGCTGGACCCCGTACCGGGTCTGCACTGCCGCTGACACGACCGACAGAGCACAGGCCGCCACCATCGCCATCGGTGCCTGCGTGTAAGCCTGCACCTCGCGCACCGCCTCCGCGATCACCGGCGGCATGTACGCCACCGGGTATTCCTCGGGCCTGACTTCCTGCCGCAGGGGGCGCGGCTTCCACGGGTTGCTACGCTGAAACTCGTCCAGCGCCTCAGGAGTGATCTTAACCATGCTGCACCTCCCAGGTATCGAGGTGCAGGGCTTCGTTGCCGCTCGCGGCGGTCTTTCGCATAATGCCCATGTCCCTAACTTTCATCTGGCGGGTCGGGTGCTGCACCGCATCCGGCCCGTTTTTATTGCCCGCCTTAAGCTGCTCTTTTCGCGCGACTGACGGACGCGAATTGCCCCGCGTTTCCACGCGGTTGGTCCCTGTGAACATCTGATGCCCCCTTAACCGTTCGACCGAAGCCACGGAGCGGGGATCGTGGAACTGGACACGGGATGCCGGTTGCTGATGCGGGCGGCAGGCGCGCGCACTGCGGCGCTGTATTCACTGGTCGATGAGAATTCGCGCTCGGCAAGCCATGCGTCGAGGTCACCGCGCCGATAGCGAACAGCAGCGTTTTTACCATCGCCGAGTTTGATGAATTTAGGTCCACGACCGAGGTGGCGGTTGAGCTTCATCGTGCTCGGCGCGAGACCAACGTGAGCCGCAGCTTCGTCGGTCGCCAGTTTCTCATCGGGATCGTAATCGAGTGGCTGAGTTGCCATCTGTCTGACTCCAGCTTGCCCGTGCCGCGCCTCGGCGTCGGTCTTGGGCGATCAAGCTGTGGTCAGCAGCGCCAGACAAACACCCTCTGGCAGACTGTCCGGTCCTCCGGGGTTTTCACCCATCGTATTTTACCGGCTCATACGGAACGGAACTTCTTGCTGCGCGCCCCGTTCAGGCCCGTAGTAACTACCGATAACCTGCGCCAACGACATCACGCAAACCCTTTTTGCACTCGGATACGGAAACGCACCGTTTACGCAGGGGCCGCGTACAGCCGCGATCCCGCGCCGTGCACCCCTACCCTTGGCAAACCCCGATCCCCCGGCTGCTGCCGGCATTTTTCGGGGGGATACGGGGCGACTACGCGCGCTGCGGCAGCTCCACCACGTTTTCACCCGCCGCAATCTGCCCCTGCCGTTCAATCCAGTCACCGATTTTTTGGACCTCGGG
>JBATMU010000160.1:0-6512 GCA_049289995.1 Rhizobiaceae bacterium
AGCTGACACGGCGCAAGGGCGCGCTCGACATCACCTCGCTGCCGGGCAAGCTGGCCGACTGCCAGGAACGCGATCCGGCCAAGTCGGAAATCTTCATCGTCGAAGGCGATTCCGCCGGCGGATCGGCCAAGGGCGGCCGGTCGCGGCAGAACCAGGCGATCCTGCCGCTGCGCGGCAAGATCCTCAATGTCGAGCGGGCGCGGTTTGACCGCATGCTGGGCTCGGACCAGATCGGCACGCTGATCACTGCATTGGGCACCGGCATCGGCAAGGATGAATTCAACGCCGACAAGCTGCGCTACCACAAAATTATCATCATGACCGACGCCGACGTCGATGGCGCCCATATCCGCACCCTGCTCTTGACGTTCTTCTTCCGGCAGATGCCGGAACTGATCGAACGCGGCCATCTCTACATTGCGCAGCCGCCGCTCTACAAAGTCGCCAAGGGCAAGTCCTCGCAATATATCAAGGATGAGGCAGCGTTCGAAGCCTATCTGATCGACACCGGTCTTGAAGACGCCTCGCTTTCGCTGCCTGGCGGCGAGATGCGGATGGGCCAGGATCTGGCCGCCACGGTGGCTGATGCCTTGTCGGTGCGGACGCTGATCAACGGCCTGCATTCGCGCTACAGCCGCGCAGTGGTCGAGCAGGCGGCGATTGCCGGGGCGCTCAATCCCGCCGTCCTGACCGATCCGGGCCGCGCTGCGGATGCAACAGCGCGGATAGCGGCCCGGCTGGACCTGATTTCCGAAGAGACCGAGCGCGGCTGGCAAGGCCGCGTCAACCCGTCCAACGAGGGTGCGGGCGGGCTGGTGTTCGAACGGCATGTACGCGGCGTGCGTGAAAGCGCGCTGCTGGACGCCGCCCTTCTGGGTTCAGCCGATGCGCGGGCGCTCGACCGTCATGCGGCGCGGCTTGGCGAGGTCTATGACGGTGTGCCGGTTCTCAAGCGCCGCGAGCAAACGGTCGCCATATCCGGGCCGCTGGCGCTCCTGGACGCGGTGTTCGCCACCGGCCGCAAGGGTCTTTCCATGCAGCGCTACAAGGGCCTCGGCGAAATGAACGCCGAGCAATTGTGGGAAACAACGCTTGACCCGAATGCGCGTTCGCTCCTGCAGGTTCGCGTGCCGGATGCCGGCGACGCCGATTCGCTGTTCTCGCGGCTGATGGGCGATGAAGTGGAGCCGCGCCGCGAATTCATCCAGGACAATGCACTGAGCGTCGCCAATCTGGACGTGTGAGGCGTCTCACTTGGCCATGAAGGCGGCCTTGACAGCTTCGCCGCCCTCGGCGGCAAGAGCATGGGACGGCGACCAGTTTTCGGCAATCATCCGACGCGCCAGCATGTGATCCGCCGGCCGGTTGACGCTATCAACCGACATTAATCGTTTGCCGGCAAAATTCCATACCGAGAAACGGTTTTCACCGGGTTCACCGGACAGGATCTGCCGGTCGATATTGGCAGAAAGGCCGGCCATCTGCAGCTTCATGTCGCCGATATCCGACCAGAACCACGGCACGGCATTGTAGGCGCCAGCATTGCCGGTCAGAGTTCTGGCCGCATGGCGGGCCTGATCGGAAGCGTTCTGCACCGATTCAAGGCGGACATCGGCACCGGTCTGCCAATGGCGGAAATTGACGGCGTCTCCGATGGCAAGCACGTCCGGCGCACTGGTGCGCATGGCGGAATCGACAGTGACGCCATTGCCGGTTTGCAGCCCGGCATCGGCAGCCAACGCAATGTCGGCTGTGGCGCCGATGCCGACAATGACCAGTTGCGCCGCAATGCGTTTGCCGTCGGCCAGCACAACCGCATCAACCTGCCCGTCCGAGCCGGCAAACCGCTCCAGCCGGTCGCCAAAGCGCACGGTCACGCCGGAAAGGCGCAGGCGTTCAAGAACATGGGCGGAAACGGCGGGGCCAACGGCGCGGCCGATCAACCGGTCCTGGGTTTCCAGCACGGTAACCTTGCGGCCCTGGGCGGCCATGGTCATGGCGATTTCCAGCCCGATGAAGCCGCCGCCAACCACAACAACATCCGAGGCTGTGGCAGCGCGGCTGCGGATGGCGCGGGCATCGGCCAGATTGCGCAATGTGAGAATGCCGCCAAGCTCGGCCCCCGGCACGGCAAGCCTGCGCGGCAGCGAACCTGTGGCAAGGATCAGCCGGTCAAAATGAATCGGTGCAGCTGAGCCGCGCTCCAGACGGCGGTTGGGCAGATCAATGCGGGTGATGCGTTCGCCGAACGCCAGCGAAATGGCGTTTTCCGTATAGAAGGCTTCGCCCCGCAAGGGTTGCGGCTCTGCGGTCTGGTCCTTGAGAAACGCCTTGGACAAAGGCGGCTTGTGATAAGGCAGTTCTCTTTCGCCATCGATCAGGGTGATCTGGCCGTCAAAACCGTCTTCCCGCAGGCTGGCTGCGGCCTGCACGCCGCCATGGCCGGCGCCGATAATCACAATGGACGTCATTGCCCTGCCCTGTTGCCGCTGATCCAACGCGGCAGGCATGCCTGAGCCGTTCGGCGCTGGCAAGAGCTGTCAGCGGGGGGATTAGGCAGGCAACCTGCGCCACGACCAGGTTCCTGCCTGCGGCAGCGTCCGGGCGGACGGCTGGCAATAGCCTGGAAAAGCAGGATGGCTGCCGCTTTCGAGCCGTGCCAACGCTAGCGGATGGCTGATTTCCAGCTCATCAAAGCCGGTGCGCAGCATGTGGGCAATCTGATCGATCAATACATCGCCGCTGGCGCGGATGCGGCCGGCATAACCCAGCCGCCGCAGCACCTCGGCCTTGGAATAGGCGCGGCCGTCCGTATAGGCGGGAAATTCCAGCACGATGAGGGCAAGGGCATCAAGCCGGGGCAAGAGCGGCTCCAAAACCTCACCGGCGGCAAGGCGCACGGCGTGGCCGGATGCGGATGCCAGGAAATCAGCCAGCGGCAACACCGGCTCATCCTGCCACCCGTCGGCGGCGAAGCCTGCCGGTGTCCACAGGCGCGGTGGGGGAACATGACTGGTCATGATTGTCCTGCTGCGGCCAGCGGTTGCGCCAGCCCGGAAAGATGGATGCCGCATTCGGTCTTGGCGTGGCCAGCCCAGCGGCCTGCGCGCCCATCCTCGCCATGCCCAACCGGTTTTGTGCAGGGCAGGCAGCCAATGGACAGATAGCCGTAAGCGACCAGCGGGTTTTTCCGCAGGTTATTGCGGCGCATGTAGTGCGCAAGATCAGCGGCTTCCCATCCCGCCAACGGATTAATGCGCAAGCGCGGGCCGACCGCCTCGAATACCGGCAAGGAAGCGCGGGTGGCGGACTGGAAGCGCTTGCGGCCGGTCAGCCAGGCAGCAAAAGGTTCGACCGCGCGGGCCATCAGCGCAACCTTGCGGATGGCGCAGCAGGCATCGGTATCGGACGCATGCAGAACGCCAAGCGGATCGGCTGCAGCGAGGCTGGCCGGTTCCGGCGACAGAATGCGCAGGCCGGTCAGGCCGAGATCGGCGACAAGTGCATCGCGGTAGGCGAGCAGTTCAGGGAAATGCTGGCCCGTGTCGAGAAAGGCCACCGGCAGCGCAGGATCAACCTTGGCCAGCATGTGCAGCAGAACCGCCGAATCGGCGCCAAACGAGGAAACGGCGGTGATGGCGCCGGGAAACAGGTCACGCGCCGCCAGTTCAATGATGGCCTGCGGCGATTGCGCGCCATGGCGCGCTTCGAGATCAACCGCCCAGGACGCCTGCACGTGGTCCGCCTGCGGCTCAGGCAGCTTTTGCGTCGCGGCCATAAAGTGCCTCCCTGAACGGCATTGGTCCCAGTCTGCGCCATGCGGCGATAAAGGTTTCGCCATGGCCAAGCCGGTTGGCAAGGTAGGTTTTCACCACGGTTTCAACGGCGTCGGTGATGGCGTCGGGTCCGAAGCCGCGGCCGATGATCTCGCCGATGGCTGTGTTTTCATCTCCCGAACCGCCCAGCGTGATCTGGTAGAGTTCGCCGCCGTTTTTCTCGACGCCCAGAATGCCGATATGGCCGACATGATGATGGCCGCAGGCATTGATGCAGCCTGAAATCTTGATCTTGAGATCGCCGATGTCCTCCTGCCGGGCCTGATCGGCAAAGCGGGCAGAAATCTCCTGCGCGACCGAGATCGAGCGGGCATTGGCCAGCGCGCAATAGTCGAGGCCCGGGCAGGCAATGATGTCGGTGACCAGGCCGGCATTGGCGGTCGCCAGCTTCGCCCCGACGAGTTTGGCGTAGACCGCAGGCAGGTCGGCGCGGGCAACATGCGGCAGCACAAGATTTTGCTCATGGCTGATGCGGATTTCGTCAAAGGCGTATGTTTCGGCGAGACCGGCAACCAGATCCATCTGGCCGGCGCTGGCGTCGCCCGGCGCTTCACCCGGGCCCTTCAGTGAAATGGTGACGATGGCGTAGTCGGGATGGCGATGGGCGGCGACATTGCGGCGCATCCAGGCGGCGAAATCGGGATCAGCGCGCTGCGCCTTGGCGAGGGCGGCGACGCCATCAGCACGAGCCGCCAAGGCGGGAGGGGCGAAATAGGCTGATATGGCGCGGATGTCTGCCTCCGGCAAAGCCAATTCGCCAAATTTCAACGCCTGCCATTCGGCCTCGACCTGCCGGCCGAGTTCATCAATCCCGGTCTCATGGACGAGGATCTTGATGCGCGCCTTGTATTTGTTATCGCGGCGGCCATGCAGGTTGTAGATGCGCAGGATGGCGGTGCAATAGGACAACAGGTCTGCAACGGGCAGGAAGTCGCGCAGCTTTTTGGCAATGATCGGCGTGCGGCCCTGTCCGCCGCCAACATAAACTGCAAAGCCCAATTCGCCGGCTTCATTTCGCATGAGATGCAGGCCGATATCATGAACCTGAACGGCTGCGCGGTCGTTTTGCGCGCCGGTCACGGCGATCTTGAACTTGCGCGGCAGATAGGAAAATTCGGGGTGAACGGATGACCATTGCCTGAGGATTTCGGCATAGGGGCGCGGATCAGCGGCTTCATCGGCGGCGGCCCCAGCGAAATGGTCAGCGGTGACATTGCGGATGCAATTGCCCGAGGTCTGGATAGCATGCATTTCAACGCTGGCGAGATCAGCCAGAACGTCAGGCATGTCGGCAAGCGAAGCCCAATTGTACTGGATGTTCTGGCGCGTGGTGAAATGGCCGTAGCCGCGGTCATATTTGCGGGCGATGTGGGCAAGCATGCGCATCTGGCGGGCGTTGAGCGTGCCATAGGGCACGGCCACGCGCAGCATGTAGGCGTGCAATTGCAGATAAACACCGTTCATCAGCCGAAGCGGCCGAAACTGCTCTTCGGTCAACTCGCCGGCCAGCCGGCGCTGCACCTGATCGCGGAACTCGGCAACGCGGGCGGCGACAAAGCCGTGATCGAATTCGTCATAGCGGTACATGGCGCGTTCCGGGCTTTTCAGGCGGCGGCGACAAGCCGGGCGTCAGCCTGCTTGCCGAGGTCCAGCCGGTTGGTCGGTCCGGCGGCGCGGATGCGTTCACGCAGGCGCAGCGGCAGCGGATTGCCGTCATGCAAGGCGATTTCCACCAGGTTGACATCAACCACTTCGTGGCGGGCAAGCGACGCCTTGCCGCGGCTTTCGAGCCTGGCTTCGGACACGTCATCGCGGGCGATATCAGACTGTGAAATCGCTGTTGCCCAGCGGCCATTGGCTGACAGCCAGACAGCTTCGCCGGTCGACAGGAGGTTGGCGGTCAGGATTTTCATGGCAGGCTCCGCGGCGAAAATGATTTCGCTGGCGAGTGTGCCTTCAAGCGGCGGTCAATAGAAGAAATAGCCGGTCAAGGGCTAGCGGCAAAAGCAATCACAATTGCCGCAACGGCGCGCTCGGGGGAATTTTGTTCCGGCAATCCGGGCTCAGACGTGCTGGCCGCCATTGATGTGGATTTCGCCGCCGGACACGTAAGAAGCCTGCGGCGAGCACAGGAACCAGATGATGTCGGCAACTTCGGCCGTCTTGCCGAGCCGGCGCAGCGGAATGGTCTCGACGATTTTCTCGGTGCCGGGCGACAGGATGGCCGTGTCGATCTCGCCCGGGGCAATGGCGTTGACGCGGATGCCGTGCGGGCCGAAATCGGCTGCCATTTCACGGGTCAGCGAGGCGAGCGCGGCTTTTGACGTGGCATAGGCGGTGCCGGCGAACGGATGCACGCGGCTGCCGACAATGGAGGTGACATTGACGATGGAGCCGCCCGCCGCCGACAATTCCTTGAAAAGGCCGCGGCCCAGCATGATGGGCGCAAAAAAATTGACCTGGAAGACATCACGCCAGACATGCATGGGCGTTTCCAGCGAGTTCATGCGGCCGCCGCCGGACAGCTTGGGCGAGATCGCTGCGTTGTTGACCAGCGCGTCGAGCCTGCCGCCATTGGCCTCGAGCCTGTGGCGGATTTCAGCCACCGCACGGCCGACATCTTCCTGATCAGAGAGGTCGACCTTGATGTGATCCTCCGGGCCAGCAGGCCAGGGG
>JBATMU010000161.1:0-1793 GCA_049289995.1 Rhizobiaceae bacterium
TTTTTTAGGGCGTGATGGGCCTCGCCCTTGTTGAGGCCAATCTGGGCACGACGCTGCATGTCGGCATCAAGCAGCCAGTCGATGATGAAGAGCGTGCGCTCGATGCGACCGATTTCACGCAGGGCAAGTGCAAGCTCATGCTGTCGTGGATAGGCCGCAAACTTCTTGAGCAACTGACTGGGCGGCATGATGCCCGCCGCCATCGTGGCCACGGCCCGCAGGATATCCGGCCAGTTCTGGACGATGAGGCCCTCCCTGATCTTGCCGCCGATCAGGCCGCGCAGCTCCTTCGGCGCGGCGGCCGGGTCAAAGAGATACAGCCGTTTCGAGGGGAGGTCCCGTATGCGCGGAATAAACCGGACGGCCAGCAGCGAGGTGACGGCAAAGACGTGGTCGGTGAAGCCACCGGTGTCAGCATACTGCTCTTTGACCTTTCGGCCCGCTTCGTTCATCAGCAGCCCGTCCAGGATGTAGGGTGCTTCGCTCACGGTGGCGGGAATGTTTTGTGTTGCGAAGGGTCCAAACTGATCGGAGACATGCGTGTAAGCCTTTAGCCCTGGCTCAGATCCGTATTTGGCGTTGATAAGATTCATCGCTTCACCTTGCCTCGCGGCGGGGAAGAATTGTCCGTCGCTGGACGCGGTGACGCCGCCGCCCCAGAACTTGGCCATGGGCAGGCCCGCTTGCGCGTCAATCACCATGGCGAGCGCGCGGTTAATTGCGTCGCTTTCAATATGCCATCGCGACAGGCGCGAGAGCTGCATGTAATCGTGGGTATTGGTGGCCTCGGCCATTTTACTCAACCCAAGGTTTAGCCCCTCGGCCAGCAATACGGTCAGCAGCCCGATGCGATCGGTACAGGGGGAGCCAGTGCGCACGTTGGTGAAGGCATCTGTGAAGCCGATGTCTTCATCGACCTCCTGCAGTAAATCGGTGATGCGCACGGCGGGCAGGCGATCATAGAGAGCAAGCACCAGAGCCTCTGCTGCTTCGGGCACGGCTGCGGGCAGCCGGTCAACTTTCAGAACGCCGTTTTCTATGGAGCCGCCGGGAATGGCCCCAGACCGCGCTGCCTTTGCCAGCCGGTCAAGCCCATCTGTCAGCCGCGCCTTGCGGTCTTCAAGCCAGCTTTCCGGATCAAACGGAACGGTCAATCTGGGCGTGGCCTGTGCAGCTTCAACCGGAACCAAGACCTCTTTCAGATCTGCATAACGACGTGAATGGGCCAGCCAGATATCGCCCGATCGAAACGCTTCGCGGAGATGGGACAGAACGGCCACCTCCCAGAGCCGGTGATCATCGGTCGCCTGAGCGTTAAGGTGGCGGTGCCATTTGGAACCACGCCGTAGAAAGCTTGTGGATTGAGATTTGCTATTCCCATCATCAGCAATGATCTGTGCCGCTTGCTCCAAGGGCCGCGCCACAGCGGCCCCGTGGATATCCAAAGCTCGCAGCATACGCGGTGCATATCGCCGGAACCGATGATACCCTTGCACGACATGGACTATAGGGTCAGCGGACATCGTATTCGTCAGTTCGGCGGCGGTTGCCACAAGACCTTCAAGCTGAAGCCAACCACAGGACATTTCGGTTGCCACATCAAGGGAGGCCTCATCCCCCTTGGCCTCCAAAAGGGCATCGCCCAAGGCTTTGAAGGAGCGACGTGTGTCGTGCAGGGCGGATTTTGCATCCGCTATGCGCGTGTCACACAACCTTTTCGCATCCTGCCAGGTCTTACCCACGATCCGGTCATGGGTCTCGACCACCGCATCGGCAATCCCCGCGTGCCATTC
>JBATMU010000162.1:0-8363 GCA_049289995.1 Rhizobiaceae bacterium
CTGCAATCGATGCCGGAACGCCCGTTGCACCCATGGCGGCCAGCCCGGCGGCAGGCGCCGGCGAAGTGCTGCTCGATATCGGTGCAGCGCTCAACCGCAGCGGCGGCGAAGAATTTGTCACCATCTATCTGCAAATGGCGCGAGCGCTTTTGCCGGACAATGACATCATATTGATCCAGCTCGCCGAAGCTGCCGAACGCCTGCAGGATGCCGAAAACGCCATTGCCTATTATGGAAAAGTGCCGGCCGCCTCGCCCTACAAGCGCGCCGCTGACCTGCAAATGGCGCTCAACCTGGCTGATCTCGAGCGCCATGATGAAGCGGTTGCAAGCCTGCAGGCGTTGATTGACGCCAAGCCTGAAGACATGCGCGCCTATCTGGCGCTGGGCGGGGTTCTGGGCGCAAAGGAAGATTATGCCGGCGCTGCCAAGGTCTATGACGCCGCCATTGCCCTGTTGCCTGCGCCATCGAAGCAGGACTGGAACCTGTTTTACCAGCGCGGCATCGCTTTTGAGCGCACCAAGATCTGGCCGAAAGCAGAGGCTGATTTCCGCAAGGCGCTGGAGCTGTTCCCCGATCAGCCGCAGGTGCTGAATTATCTCGGCTATTCCTGGGTCGATCAAGGCATCAATCTTGAAGAAGGCCTAGGCATGATCCGCAAGGCAGTCGAACTGAGGCCCGATGACGGCTTCATCGTCGATTCGCTCGGCTGGGCCTATTTCAAGCTTGGCCGCTACGAAGAGGCTGTGACCGAGATGGAGCGCGCCGTTGCGCTCAAGCCCGAAGACCCGGTGCTCAACGATCATTTGGGCGACACCTATTGGCAGGCCGGGCGCAAGCTCGAGGCCACATTCCAATGGGCCCATGCCCGCGACCTCAAGCCTGAACCGGATGTGCTGGCGCAGATCGAGAAAAAGCTGAAACAGGGACTGCCGGACGAACCGGGCAAGGCATCTGCCGAACCCAAACCCGGCACCACCAAGGGCTGAACGCCCGCGCTTGACGGGCGGGCGGCGGAAAACTACACGCTGGGCTATTCCTTGCTCAGAGGCAGATCCGCGTGACCGCTCCCGACTTCATGAACCCGGCCCGCTCCTTCCAGGGGCTGATCCTGACCCTGCACGATTATTGGGCGCGCCATGGCTGCGCCATCCTGCAGCCCTATGACATGGAAGTGGGTGCCGGCACCTTCCATCCGGCCACCACGCTCAGGGCGCTCGGTCCAAAGCCCTGGAAAGCGGCTTACGTGCAGCCCTCGCGCCGCCCCAAGGATGGCCGCTATGGCGAAAACCCCAACCGGCTGCAGCACTATTACCAATATCAGGTGATCCTGAAGCCCAATCCGTCAAACCTTCAGGAGCTTTACCTCGGCT
This sequence comes from Rhizobiaceae bacterium, assembly GCA_049289995.1. Lineage (GTDB taxonomy): Bacteria > Pseudomonadota > Alphaproteobacteria > Rhizobiales > Rhizobiaceae > JBATMU01. Next base: position 1,374 of record JBATMU010000162.1, read on the forward strand.
CGCTGAAGGCCATCGGCCTTGATCCGCTGGTGCATGACGTGCGCTTTGTCGAGGACGATTGGGAAAGCCCCACACTCGGCGCCTGGGGGCTCGGCTGGGAATGCTGGTGTGACGGCATGGAAGTCTCCCAGTTCACCTATTTCCAGCAGGTCTGCGGCATCGAATGCGCCCCGGTGGCCGGCGAACTGACCTATGGCCTTGAGCGGCTGGCCATGTATGTGCAGGGCGTCGACAATGTCTATGACCTGAATTTCAACGGCCGCGACGGCGACGAAAAGCTCACCTATGGCGACGTCTTCCTGCAGGCCGAGCAGGAGTATTCGCGCCACAATTTCGAACACGCCAATACGGCCGTCCTGCACCAGCATTTCATCGACGCCGAAAAGGAATGCGAAGCGCTGTTGGGTGCTGGCGCCGACCGGCCCGAAGGTCAGCCGCACCAGATGGTGCTGCCCGCCTATGACCAGTGCATCAAGGCCAGCCACGCCTTCAACCTGATGGATGCGCGCGGCGTGATCTCGGTCACCGAGCGGCAGAGCTATATCCTGCGCGTGCGCAATCTCGCCCGTCAATGCGGCGAAGCCTTCCTGCAGACCGCAGCCGGCGGGGCGGGCTAAATGCGCCCGACCTGAAAACCCGGATGCGGCGGGCGATGCCCGTCAGCCGCAGCCCTGCCAAACACGAAATCCGAAAGCCTGTCGGGCGAGGGGATGCTGACGCGGCCGTAATCAACCGAGACGAGGCCGAGCCCGGCCAGCTCGTGCAGGATGCGGCTGACGCGTTGCCGCGTGCCGAGCCCCATCTGGCCGATCTGCTCCTGGGTGATGCGCATGGCTTCACCTTCGGCATTGCGGCTGCCGCCCATGGACAGGAGCATGAAGGCGAGCCGCTGTTGGGGGCTGAACAGGGTTGAAGCCAGCGCCCAGCCGATCAACAGCCGCGTCGTGTCGCCGATCAGCCCGATCACCGTCATCAGCGCTTGCGGATGCTCAGAAACCGTCTGGCGCACCTCGCGGGCCGGAAAAGCCAGTGCGCGCGTGCCGGGCGCAGCCCAGATTTCATGCTCTATCGGTTCTGGATGAAAACAGCCGAGCCAGGTAGCCCAGCGCCCGGCGCCAACCGGCAGGCTGGCGGTCTGGCCCTCGGCATTGGTCAGCGACAGATCGATGCGGCCTGCCGCCACATGGCGCAAATGCTCCGGCCGCGCCCGATTGGCGACCAGAAGCGTGCGGTTTTCGAACACTTCCGTGCGCGCCAACCCGGCGAGCTTGACCAGGCTGGGCGCCGGAACGGCTTTGAACACTGCGCATTTTTCAAGCACTGCCAGCGCTTCGTCCTTGATGCTTGCCATGCCGCTGCTCCGCGCCGGACAATTCCGTGGGCAAATGTTAACCGCGTAACTTTTTGCCGCAAGCCTCTGCGTTACCCAAACAGCGGAGAATGAGGAAATCCGCGTGCGAAGCGGGCAAAGGGAGGGTGAAATGGCAGGCAAATGGGGCTCAAGGCTCGTCAAGATCGGCGTGGCGGCCGCAATTCTGGCAGGAGGCGCTTGGTTTGGCTTCCTCAAGCCGAAAACGCCGGGTCAATCCTGGCTGATGGCGGTGGATGATCCGATCCCGGGTCCGAGGTCATGTTTCTGGCTGCGCGGCCCGGCCAGCGCTGACCCCTACATCAACATCGCCTATCCGGATGCGGCGACCTTCTATTGGGCGGCGGTTTTCACCATTCCCGAAGGCGCCAAGCTTCGCCTTGAAGGCAATTTTCCGCACTCGCGCTACATGTCGCTGATTTCCTACGACGAAAAGGGCCAGCCGATCGAATCCGTGGCCGACTACCTCATCAAGCCGAACCAAGGATCAGTGAACCCGTTCCTGCCCGGTGCGGTCCGTTCGGCAACCAACCGCAGCTATTCGCTCAACATTGTTGATGGCAGGCCGCCGGAAGGACAGCTGACGGGCATGAACCTCGTCGGGCAAACGCGCGACACGCTCAATGCGCCCAAATACGGCAGCGGCCAGCAAGTCGTTCTCTATCGCATCTATGCCAATGACCGTGGCCGCGAAGAAACCGGCGGCGCCGGCATGCCCGCTCCCGTTGTCACCACCAAAGATGGCAAGGAATTGCGCGGCCTTGAAGCCTGCGAGGCGCTCAATTTCCGCCAGCCGCTGCAGATCGATATTGCCGCGATGGCGGTGCCGATGGACAAATATCAGGAACTGTTGAAGGCGGCTGCGGCGATTTCGCCTTTCCATCCGGCAACCAATCCGCCGACCTGGCACCAGCAATATGACCGCGAAGCGCTCTACGCGATTTACACAGGCGCGCCATTCAAACTTGACGGCCGTAAAAGCACCGGCGGCTTTTATCCCAACCTCGACAACCAGTACATCCGCACCATTCTCAACCGCAAACTCGGCAAGGTTTTCGTCGTGCGCGGCAAGGCGCCGACCACGCCGAAAACCCTCGACGGACAGGCCAGGATCGAAGCAGCCGACCTGCGTTATTGGTCGTTCTGCTCCAACCAGGGCTTTGCCAATACCCGCGTCAATGCTTGCGTCCACGACGAGAATGTGCCGGTCAACAAGGAAGGCGTTTACACGATCGTTGTCAGCCGCAAGGAAGACCGCCCGCGCAATGCAAGGCTGGAATGCGGCGTCGCCTGGCTGCCAATGGCCGATGATGGCGACGGCGCCGGCGATGCGGACGTTACGGTTTTTCAGCTTCGTCACATGCTGGGCGCTGGCGAATTCAAGCACGCCATTCAAAACGTCAGCGCGCCCGGCAAGGAAGAGGCCGATATGGGCGACTATTACCCCAAGGGCCGTTACATGTCGGTCTCAGCCTTTGAAACCGCCTTGCCCTGTCTGGTGCGCAAGCCGATCTATCAGTTCTGGAAATGACCCTTGCTGAAGGGCGGGCCAAAAGCCCGCCCTGTGGCGAAACGCAGCGTCCACCATTTCGTGAATGGCGTAAGAATTGGAACTGTTCTAAGCACCGGGTTCAACCGAGGGAGAATCCATGACCAAAGGCGCAATTGCGGCGAAAGCCCCCATCAAGGTCGACGTCGAAGCCGGAAAGTCCTATTTTTGGTGCGCCTGCGGCCAGTCCAAAAACCAGCCGTTCTGCGACGGATCGCACAAGGGCTCGGAATTTTCACCGGTCAAATGGACGGCCGAAACCGATGGCCCCAAATGGTTCTGCGCCTGCAAGCAGACCAATGGCCAGCCGTTTTGCGACGGATCGCACAAGGCGCTTTGAGCCATCAGGCTTGAACAATGGCGCAACACCAGCTCTCATGCGTTTTGAACCCGAGTTGAACCGGAAATCACGCATGAAACGGCTTGCGTTTTTGCTGACGATTTTTTCTCTTGCCGCATCCGGCGCATGGGCGGACGAGTGCCAGGCGGAATTTGCCCTCACAAAGGGCACCGGTTATTTCACCAGCCTGAAACTGTTCTATTTCGGTCAGCATTTTGAATTGCAGGCCGATACGCCTTCGCAAGCGCCGGCCGAGCAATTTGTTGCCGAAATCGATGGCGCACCGCTCGATGTCCATGTCTCGTTCGGCCTCGATGACCTGCTTGTTGTCGTGGCGTCTGATCCGGGCGGCGTCGAAGCTTCGCCTGAGCTGCTGGACCAGCTTTCAAAAGGCAGCAGTTTTGCGCTGTCGGCAAATTCCGGAGGCAAGGCGCAGCGCTCCGAGTTCAGCCTTGCCGGTTCAGCCGCCTCTATCCGCCGCCTCAAGGCAGGCTGCAGGTAAGCGCCGTTGTTTACAGGATGACAAGCCTTGGGCGGCTTGGTATGCGCTGCCATTCATTTGTTGCGCTCGCGAGACACCATGCCCGACCTGCTGCTTGAACTCCGCTCCGAGGAAATCCCTGCCCGCATGCAGCGCAAGGCGGCGGGCGATCTGAAGAAGCTTGTCACCGACGGGCTGGTGGAAGCCGGGCTGACCTATGAAGCGGCCCGCGAATACTGGACGCCGCGCCGCCTGGCGCTGGATATCCGCGGCCTCACAGCGCGCTCCGCCGATGTGCGCGAGGAAATCAAGGGCCCGTCGACAAGCGCCCCCGAACAGGCTGTGCAGGGCTTCCTTCGCAAGGCCGGTCTTGCCTCTATCGCCGAAGCCCATGTGCATTCCGATCCGAAAAAGGGTGATTTCTATATCGCCCATCTGGTTAAGCCGGGCAGGGCGGCAGAGGCGGTGATTGCCGAACTGGTTCCCGCCGTCATCCGCGCTTTCCCCTGGCCGAAATCCATGCGCTGGGGCAAGGCCTCGGCCATGCTCGGCGCGCTGCGCTGGGTGCGCCCGTTGCAATCCATTGTCTGTGTTCTGGCCCCGGACCATGACGAGCCGCAAGTGGTGCCGTTTGACGTCGACGGCCTTGCCTCCGGCGACATCACGTTCGGCCACCGCTTCCATGCGCCCGACGCCATTCGCGTCCGCCGCTTTGACGATTATTCGGCCTCGCTCGAAAAAGCCTTTGTGGTTCTCGATGCTGAACGCCGCAAGCAGATCATCTTGTCCGATGCCCGCAATCTGGCCTTTGCCAACGGGCTGGAGCTGATCGAGGACGAAGGCCTGCTGGAAGAGGTCTCGGGCCTTGTCGAATGGCCGGTCGTGCTGATGGGCAGTTTCGAGGACGACTATCTGGCCATTCCGCCCGAAATCATCCGGCTGACCATCAAGACCAACCAGAAGTGTTTTGTCTGCCGCCCCGCCCCCTCATCCGGCCCTTCGGGCCACCTTCTCCCACAAGGGGAGAAGGAAGGCGCCTTGCCCTCTCCCCTTGCGGGAGAGGGTGGATCGCCGCTTAGCGGCGAGACGGGTGAGGGGATAATTGCTCATGCCCGCCGCGCCGCCATGCTGTGCAAGGCCGATCTGCAAACCGAAGCGGTCGGCGAGTTCCCCGAATTGCAGGGCCTGATGGGCCGCAAATATGCCGCCCTGCAGGGCGAGCATCCTTCCGTCTGCGCGGCCATTGAAGACCATTACAAGCCGCAAGGCCCGGCCGACCGCGTGCCGTCCGACCCGGTGGCGATTGCCGTCGCCTTGGCCGACAAGCTCGATACGCTGGTCGGATTCTGGGCGATTGACGAAAAGCCGACCGGCTCGAAGGATCCGTTTGCGTTAAGGCGCGCGGCGCTTGGCGTGATCAGGATTGTGCTGGAGAACGGGGTGCGGTTGCCAATCGCGATGGCAACTGAGTTTGCTCTGGTGCGGTTCACTCAAAGTGGATTGGCTGCGAAGTTTCAAGGTCTGACTTACTTGCTAGGGTTGGATGACGAGAAACGTGATAGGGTCAAAGCCGACCTCCTCGCCTTTTTCCATGACCGCCTGAAAGTCTATCTCCGCGATCAGGGCGCGCGGCATGATCTGATTGAGGCAGTTCTGGCTGCTCCCTCATCCGGCCCTTCGGGCCACCTTCTCCCACAAGGGGAGAAGGAAGGGCGCGGCCGCCGCCTGCCCTCTCCCCCCGTGGGAGAGGGTGCCGAACGTAGCGAGGCGGGTGAGGGGGCATCATCCAACGACGACCTCCTGCTCGTCGCCCGCCGGGTCGAAGCGCTGACCGCCTTCCTGCAGACCGAAGATGGCGCAAACCTGACCATTGGGCTCAAGCGCGCCTCCAACATCCTGGCGGCGGAAGAGAAAAAAGGCGCGGAAATCAGCCGCATTATCGACGCTCGCCTCATGCATGAACCGGCTGAGATTGCCCTGTTCGAGACCCTGAATCAGGCTGCCAATCTTTCCGGGCAAGCGCTTGAACGGGAAGACTTTTCCGGTGCGATGAAGGCGCTGTCCGCCCTGCGCGGCCCTGTTGATTCATTCTTTGAAGCTGTTCATGTGAATGCTGAGGACGACACGGTGCGCCTCAACCGGCTGGCGCTGTTGGCCGAGCTGCGCCGCGCCGCCGCCCGCATTGCCGACTTCTCGAAAATTGCCGGCTGAAAAGCAAAACGCCGGGAAAGACCCGGCGTTTCAACGGAAATCCAGAGCGGCGTTTACTGCTCCTGCGCCACTTTCTTGTCGGACTTTGATGCCGGCGCATCGACGGCAGCCGTCTTTTCGGGATCGGCGGCAGCCTCGCCTTCCGGCTTTTTGGCGTCAGCCGTTTCAGCCGGTTTTTCGCCTTCCGGCTTGGCTTCGGCGGTCTTTTCATCGGCCTTCGGCTCGGCCTTGACGGCAACATTGGATCCGTCTTCGCCGCCGCGGATGATCATCGGCTCGGGCGCGCGCTTGGGCTGAACAGCGGCCACTGCCTCAGGTTCTTCAGGGGCGGGCGTGCCAAGCATGATGATCGATGTGCTGACGATCTTGTAGTTGCGCTCATCGGAAGGCAGCGGATCGGCAAAGGCCTGACCGGCCATCATTGATGCGAAAAGAGCGAGCGAAAGTGTGCGGATCATGATGGTCCCCGAAATGACATTGGCCCGACCCTAACAGCATCATGTTTAAGGCCGATTGAATCGTCCGCTACAATTTTAGCTATCGCCCCCGTCCTTGCAGCCGCCAGACTGTTTCTGTAACCAGACGCCATGACGAAGGCGGTGCAAATCCTCAAGGCAGATCGGGCCATGGCGGCGGCGCTCGCCTGCCTTCAGCGCGGCGAGCCGGTCGCCATCCCGACCGAAACCGTCTATGGCCTTGCCGCCGATGCGAAAAATGGCGAGGCGGTGGCCGCCATTTTCAAAGCCAAGCGCCGACCGCGTTTCAACCCGCTGATCTGCCATGTGTCTGATATGGGCATGGCGCGCCGCCTTGCGGAATTCGATCCGGTTTCCGAAAGGCTGGCCGAAGCCTTCTGGCCCGGCCCGCTGACGATTGTCCTGCCGTTGAAGCCGGGATCAGGCATTCATCCGTTGACTGCCGCCGGGCTTGATACGGTCGGCTTGCGCATGCCGCAGGGCTTTGCGCGTGACCTGATTGCCGCCTTCGGCAGGCCGCTCGCCGCACCCAGCGCCAATTCCTCCGGCCGCATCAGCGCCACC
>JBATMU010000163.1:0-2229 GCA_049289995.1 Rhizobiaceae bacterium
CGGCGTCGAGATCGGCGGGGCGCTGAAAAACGTGCTCGCCATCGCCGCCGGCGCGACCAATGGCGCTGGCCTTGGCGCCAGTGCGGTCGCCGCCCTCATCACGCGCGGCTTTGTCGAATTGCGCCGCCTTGGCCTGTCCTATGGCGCGCGGCCTGAAACACTGATGGGCCTGTCCGGGCTTGGCGATCTGATCCTTACCTGTTCGTCGGCGCAGTCGCGCAATTTTTCCTATGGAATGGCGCTTGGCCGCCGCGAATCTCTCGACGGCCGCCCGCTGGCCGAAGGCGTGGCCACCGCGGCAATTGCCGCCAGCCTTGCCAAACGGCGCGGCGTCGATGCGCCAATCATCTCGGCCGTCGCCGCCATTCTTGATTCCCGGCTGACCATCGGCGAGGCGGTTGATGACCTCCTGGCGCGGCCGCTGAAAGACGAAGATTCCTGAAACAGGTGAAATGATGATTTTTGCGCTGATCTGCACCGACAAGCCCGAAAGCCTGCCTTTGCGGCTGGAGATCCGCCCTGCCCATGTCGCCTGGCTTGAGGGCCTCGACCGTGATGGCCGCCTGAAGCTGGCCGGTCCCTTTCTCGGGCCGGACGGCAAGCCCATGGGCTCGATGGTCATGATTACCGCCAATGACATTGCCGAAGCGCATGCGGTGGCGGCAAGCGATCCCTACGCCGCAGCCGGCCTGTTCCAATCCGTCGATATCCGCCCGTTCACCTGGGCCTTCAAGAATCCGGAGGCCTGACATGGCCCATTGGCTGGTGAAGTCCGAACCGGACGTCTATTCGTTTGCCGACTTGCAGCGCGATGGCGGCAGCGAATGGCATGGCATCCGCAATTATCAGGCGCGCAACAACATGCGGGCCATGACGGTCGGCGACCGGGTGTTTTTCTACCATTCCAATATCGGCCTGGAAATCGTCGGCATTGCCGAGGTTACTGCGCCCTCGCATCCCGATTCCACCAGCGACGATCCGCGCTGGGACTGTGTCGACATCCGCGCCGTGGCCGCCATGCCGAGACCGGTGACCCGTGACGCCTGCAAGCTCAATCCGGCGCTCGCCAACATGGTGCTGGTTGTCAACACGCGCCTGTCCGTGCAGCCGGTCAGTGATGCCGAATGGGCGGAAATCTGCCGCATGGGCGGGTTGACAGGGCCAGATGCCGCCTGAGCCGATAACCCGGGAAAGCGCGCTGGCCTTCATCCGCGCCAATACCGCGCTCACCGTCCCGCCGCATGTGCCGGAAGTCCGCCTCCATCTGGCCTCGGAAGCGCATGCGCTCTGGCTGAAGACCGAGGAACAACTGGCGGAAATCGGCCTTCCGCCGCCATTCTGGGCTTTCGCCTGGGCAGGCGGCCAGGGGCTGGCGCGCTATGTCCTCGATCACCCCGAATGTGTAGCCGGCAAACGCGTGCTGGATTTCGCTTCCGGCTCCGGCCTTGTCGGCATCGCCGCCATGCTGGCTGGCGCCAAATCCGCCGAGGCCGCCGATATTGACCCGTTTTCCCATGCCGCAATCGGCCTCAACGCGGCGGAAAACAACGTGGCATTGTCCGTTGCAGCGGCTGATCTGACCGGATCTGATCAAGGCTGGGATGTGGTGCTGGCCGGCGACATTTTTTACCAGAAGGACATTGCCGAGGCCAATATTACCTGGTTTTCGCAGCTGGCGGCGCGCGGTGCCGATATCCTGATTGGCGATCCCGGCCGCGCCTATCTGCCGAAAACCGGGCTGTCGCTGCTGGCCGAATATGCGGTGCCGGTCACCCGCGATCTTGAAGACGCCGACGTCAAGAAGACCCGGGTTTTCCGTTTCGGCTGAGCGCCTCAGCGCACAACCTTGATGACCGTGCCGCGCCGTATGCGCGGCAGCAGCCAGGCCATCCCCGCACGGCTCAGCGCAATGCAGCCCTCGGTCGGCGCATATCCCGGCCTTGCCAGATGCAGGAAGATCGCGCTGCCGCATGCACGCCGCCGCGGCGCAATGTTCCAGCCGAGCACCAGGCAGGCATCATAGAGCCCGTCCGGCCGCTTCATCGCCTCGGTGCTGCCGGAATAGGGCAGCCGCACCGGCCGATTGTAGTTGCGGTCGCCCGGCGCATCGCACCAGCCGTCATCCGTCCGCGTTCGCCTGAGCGCCAGCCCGGAAGCAAAACACCGTCCGGTTGCATAGCCGCCCAGCACCGCCATGGCCGCCAGCGGCGTTGCGCCATCGCCTTCCCG
>JBATMU010000164.1:0-6960 GCA_049289995.1 Rhizobiaceae bacterium
ACCGGACCGATCGCGGCGACAGTGGGGGCGCCGGCAAACAGGCTTATGCCGAGATCGGTCAGCCGTTTCGGGGTGAGCGCCATCAGCCGCTCCATCAGCTCTTCCTGGCTGATAGGCTTTCCAAACAACAGCATTTGCCTGGCAATCTGCGCAGCCCGGCTGGAGGCGCTTTCCGCCGACATGACCAGCCCGGCCCGGTATTGCGCCCGCGCCCGGTCAAGTTCTTCGGCCGTGATCTTTTCGGCAGCCTGCGACAGTTCGCTCATGATGACGGGCACCAGTTCGGCAATGTCGTCCTTGCCGGTGGCGGCGTGCACGCCAAACAGGCCTGTGTCGGAAAAGCCCCAATGAAAGGCATAGACCGAATAGCACAGGCCGCGTTTTTCGCGCACTTCCTGGAACAGCCGCGAAGACATGCCGCCGCCAAGGATCATCGACAGCACCTGCGAGGCGTAAAAGTCGCGCGCGTGATAGGCCCGGCCTTCAAAGCCCAGCACGATCTGCGCATCCATAAGGTCGCGTTCTTCGCGGAAATCACCGCCGGCATAGAAGGCGGGCTTGGGTGCGGGCGCGTTCGATTTTGCACGGAAACCGCCAAGCTTGCGTTCAGCTTCGGCCATGATTGCCTCATGGCTGACGCCGCCCGTCGCCACCAGAACCATGCGGTCGGCAGCATATTCGCGGTCCATGTAGCCGCGCAATTGGGCCGATGTGAAGGATTGCACGGTTTCGGGCGTGCCAAGGATCGAACGGCCGATGGTCTGGTCGCGGAAAGCCTGCTCGGTGAAGCGGTCGAACACGATGTCATCGGGCGTATCATGCGCCGCGCCGATTTCCTGCAGGATGACATGCTGCTCGCGCTCGAGTTCATCCGCATCGAACGACGAATCCTGCAGAATATCGGCCAGGATGTCGATGGCGAGCCCGGCGTCATCCTTCATCACCCGGGCATAGAAGGACGTCGTCTCGACATTGGTGGCCGCGTTGATCTCGCCGCCGACATTTTCGATTTCTGCGGCGATCCGGTAGGCGCTGCGGCCCGACGTGCCCTTGAAGGCCATGTGTTCCAGCAAATGGGCAATGCCATGCTCGCCATCATGTTCGTTGCGCGACCCCGCCTTGACCCAGACGCCCAGCGCCACGCTTTCAAGGTGGGGGATGGTTTCCGTCGCCACGATGAGCCCGTTGGACAGGCTGCCGACCTTAACGTCCATTCAGCGCCTCGCAGGCTTTCCGTTCAATCATGCGCATGCCCCGGTTTCTGAACCGCATTCCTTGCAGCCGGGCACTGAATTTTTCGTCAACTCGCCGCCCTTGCATGGGTCCGGATATGATCTTCCACCATTTTCAGGTCAGAAGAAAGGGTGGTGAACCGTTCCTTGCGCTCCATCAGGTCCGAAAGCCATGCCGGCAGCGCCGGATAAACACCGGATGCAGCCTTCACCGCGTCAGGAAACTTCGCCGGATGGGCGGTGGAAAGCACGACCATCGGCACATCCGTCGCGCCAAAGCCGGCGGCGACCTTGAGCGCGGTCGCAGTATGCGGATCGGCAAGGTAGCCGCTCTTGGCCAAGGCCGAGGCGATTGTTGCCGCTGTCTCTTTCATGTTTGAGCGTCCAGCCGAGAAACCCGTCCGGATGGCATCAAGCGCCCGAGCGCCGATGGTGAAGGCGCCAGACTGCTTGAGGCTGTCCATGGCGGCTTGCACCTCAGCCGAATTGCGCCCGCCGGCCTCAAACAGAAGCCGTTCGAAGTTGGATGAAATCTGGATGTCCATGCTGGGCGAAGTTGTGGCTGTCACTCCGGCCATTTCATAGCGGCCGGTCTCGAAGGTCCGCACCAGAATGTCATTGTCATTGGTGGCGATCACCAGCTTTTCGATCGGCAGCCCCATGCGGCGGGCCGCGTAACCTGCAAATATGTCGCCGAAATTGCCGGTCGGCACGGTGAAGGACACCGGCCGGTCAGGCGCGCCCAGCGACAGCGCCGACGAGAAATAATAGACGATCTGGGCCATAATCCGTGCCCAATTGATCGAATTGACACCGGAAAGCCCGATGCCGTCCCGGAACGCGTGGTCATTGAACATGGCTTTGACCAGATCCTGGCAATCGTCGAAATTGCCCTTGATGGCCAGCGCATGCACATTGGCTGCTGTTGAACTGGTCATCTGGCGCTGCTGCACCGGCGAAACTTTGCCTTCCGGAAACAGGATGAACATGTCGGTGCGCTGGCGGCCAGCAAAGGCCTCGATGGCCGCCCCGCCCGTATCGCCAGACGTCGCCCCGACAATGACGGCGCGCTGGCCGCGTTTGGCCAGAACGTGATCCATCAGCCGGGCAATCAACTGCATCGCCACGTCCTTGAAGGCGAGCGTCGGTCCATGAAACAATTCGAGCACGAACAGGTTGCTGCCGGTCTGCACCAGCGGGCAGGTGGCCTCATGCCGGAATCCGGCATACGCTTCGCGCACGATCTTGCCGAACACATCCGCTTCAATCTCGCCCCCGAGAAACGGCAGAAGCAGCCGCTCGGCGAGTTCCGGATAGGTCAAGCCGCGCATGGCGCGGATGTCGGCCTGGGAGAAATGCGGCCATTCCTGCGGCACATACAGCCCGCCGTCGCGGGCGAGGCCGGCCAGGAGCACATCCTGGAAACCGAGAACTGGCGCTTGGCCGCGCGTGGAGACATAACGCATTGTCATTTACCGCCTGGAACAGGTGTTGACGGCCCCGGCAAAAGCCGTTTCCATCGGTCGCAATTTTGACGCGGCGCTGGTATAGACGTGCCGCTCGCCGCAGTGAAGTGCTCTCGAAGAGGTCTTTCGTGAACCGTAGCCGTTATTTTGCTTTTTCGGGTATTGCTGGCTTCCTGCTGGCCGCCGCAGGCTGTCAATCCGGCGACGGACTGAAGGCGCTGGACCTGAGAGGCCCGAAAGAAGCCGAAGCGCCGAAGATAACCCAGGCCGATTTGCGCGCTTATTGCCCGCCGCTCACCCTGCGGGAAGGCACTTCGTATTTCACGACCTATCGCAAAGGCGCCAAGCGCCCTTCCGAAGCAGAAGAGATCGCCGCACAGGGCGCGCCTGGCCAAGATGTTGTCTATCAGGCGGCAATCACCGACAATACGCGTTCCTGCACAAGCGTTGACGGCACATCAACGATCAATGTCGCCATTGCCGGGCGCGTCGTGCCCGGACCGGCGGGCGGTCCCGGCACGGTCAATGTGCCGATCCGCGTTGCAGTGCTGCGCGGCGAGGAAGTACTCTATTCGCAGCTGACGCCCTATCCGGTTCAGGTCGGCAGCTCTGCGACGCAGTTCATTTTCAATGATCCCAACGTCTCGTTCGTTGGCGCGCTGGACAAGACAATCCGCGTCTATGTCGGGTTTGACGAAGGCCCGCCGGCGAAAAAGAAGCCCGCGCCGACCCAGTGACCATCAGACCGGTTCGCTCCATGCCATGAGCGCGCGAATGGTTGCGGGCAAGTCGGCGTGGCGGCGGACCACGGTTTCCGCACCCGCTTCGGTCAGCACATCGGCATGACCGGGCCAGCTGTGCGCGCCGCCGGCAAAGCCGATTACCCGCATTCCGGCCGCCTTGGCAGCGTGCACGCCATGTGACGAATCCTCGATTACGATGGTGCGCGCCGGGTTAGCGCCCATTTGCTGCGCGCCAAAAAGAAAAACATCCGGCGCAGGCTTGGTTTTCTTGGACGGCGTGTCGAAGGCCGAAAAAACGCTGTCACCGAAAAACGGCGCCAGCCCGGTTTTTTTGAGCATAATCGCCAGCCGCGGCGCCACCGAATTGGAACATATGCATCGCCGCTGGCCTGCACCCAAAATCGCTTGAGCGGCACCGTCAATCGCCCGCACATCGGTGGCCAGGCGCTTGTCAATTTCCCGTTCGCAGGCATCGATGATCGACGCCTGAACGATGGCGCCGTTTTCCTTTTCAATGCGCAGGAGGATGTCGCGGAAGGTCAGCCCGGCAAAGCGTTCGGGAATTTCGTCCGCCGTGATGGGAAAACCGGACTTGGTCAAAAGCTCGGCCTCAACCTCGGCAGCGATGATTTCGCTGTCCACCAGCACACCGTCGAAATCGAAAATGACCAGTTCGGGCAGCGTCAAATCGGCAGGCGTCATGGCGGCTCCGGTCGCAGGCAGGGTCAGGCCGGGGTCTATAGAGGAGGCGGCGGCAGCGGGCAATCCCGCCGCCGCCGCACTTGCCTGGCACCATTAGCGGCTTATTGGACGGTGATTTCAGTCCGCTCGCCAGCCTTGACGGTTGCTTTCGCGGTTTTCATCGGCGTGTCGCCTTCATATTCCACGCGGATTTCATACTCGCCGGGTGACATGTATTCGTCGTGCTTTTCACCGTAATTGCCGGACAAGCCCTTCTGGTTGCCGCTGATGTCCTTCTTCATGTCGAAGATATCGATCCGCCTTGCGCCCGGCGCCGCAATTGCCAAAACCCCGGCATTGAGCACAAGCAGCGGTTCTGCCCGTTCGCCCGCCGCCACGCTGACCGGCATTTCCGCCGTCACGGTGCCGAGTTTGGCCACGAACACATGCTCGCCTGCCGGCACGTAAAGCTTGGCGTCCGGCCCATAGCTGCCGGCCAGTCCCTTGCGGTTGCCGCTGATGTCCTTCTTGCCCGCGAAGATGTCGACGCGCAGGTCATGCGTGTCGACCTTTTCGCTGCCTTCGGCATAGGCGGCATTCGGCACGATCAGTCCGGCCGGGATGACAAGCACCACTTCCTTGCGCTCGCCCGCCTTGAGGTCGATCTGCATTTCGGCTTTGGCTTCGGCGATGTCACCCTTGATGGCGACAGGCCCTGCCGAAGCCACGATGTCGATAGTGCCGTAGCTGCCTTGCTGCCCATCATGGAAAAACGCATCGACGCGGGCAATATCCCCCGTCTCTTCGCCATTTTCAGTGAATTTCGGGGTGACTTTCAGGCTGCCGGCATCAAAATTGACGAACGGCTTGGCAGTTTCGCCCGCCTTTACATCAAATACCACTTCGCGCGTGATGTCGCCGATCTTGGCGATCCCGACATAATGGCCGTCAGCGAGATTGGCTTTCAGCGTGCCGCGATAATTGCCCTCAAGGGCATCGCCCGTCTTTTTGCCGGCGGGATCGGCGGCATAAATATCCCAGCGCACCCGATCGTCATCGGCCAGCGACGGCCCGCCTTCAAACAACACCGAATCGGCCTCGACATTGAATTCCGGCTTGGCAGGTTCGGCCGGCGCGGGGGCGGGCGTTGGCTCTGGGGCAGGGGCGGCAACCGTTTCCGCCAGTGCCTCGGCCAATTGGCCTGCATCGGACGCCTGCAGGTATTTGCCGCCGGTGTTTTCGGCAAGGCAGGCCACGGCCTGGCCTTCTTCCTTTGTCAGCCCGAAACCCACGACATGGGCTGTGAAATCCACCCCTGACGCCTCAAGTTCCTTGCCGAGCGCGCAAGGGTCGGCATTGCAGGTTTCAAGCCCGTCGGTCACCAGAATGACCGTTGATTTTTCCTCTGTATAGCGAAGCGCCTCGGCGGCCTGCCGCGTCGCATCGGTCAGCGGAGTCTTTCCCTTGGGATTGACGGCATTGATGAACGCCGAAATGGCTGCCGCACTTCCTGCCGCCGGTGGCACGGCCAGTTCAATGTCGCTGCATGAGCCTTTCTCGCGATGGCCATAGACCATCAATCCAAGTTCGGTGGAGGGCGGAACCGCGCTGAGCACGCCCGATAGCGCCTGCCGGGCAATCTCGATCCGCGTCTTGCCGTCAATCTGGCCCCACATCGAACCTGAAGCATCGAAAACCACGATGGCGCGTTCCGCGGCCTGGGCGGGCAGGGCGGCGAGCAGGGTTAATAGGAACAGGAAAAAGGTGCGCATTGTCATGCTTGCATTCCAAAAACAGCGACAGGCCCCGCGGCGACACTGGCACGCCTTCGGCAAAAGTTCAAATCGGCGAACGCATTAGCGGTTCCTTTACCCTGTTCGGTAACCATGTCGGCCAGTGTGTTGTGTGCGTTCAGGGTGTTTCATGTCGGCAGTCCGCGTTCTTGAAGATTTCCAGTCCTCCGCGCGCCGCGCCGATTGGATCGACACGATCATCAAAGGTGATTGCGTCACAGCCCTTAACCGGCTGCCCGAACATTCCGTTGACGTAATTTTTGCCGACCCGCCCTACAACCTCCAGCTTGACGGCGACCTGCACCGCCCCGACCAGTCCAAGGTCGATGCGGTGGACGATCATTGGGACCAGTTCGAGAGCTTTGCCGCCTATGACGCGTTTACCCGCGCCTGGATGCTGGCCGCCCGGCGGGTGCTCAAGCCCAATGGCACGATCTGGGTGATCGGCTCCTATCACAACATCTACCGGGTCGGCGCGATCATGCAGGACATCGGCTTCTGGATGCTCAATGACATTGTCTGGCGCAAGACCAATCCGATGCCGAATTTCCGCGGCCGCCGTTTCCAGAATGCCCATGAAACCATGATCTGGGCGTCGCGCGACGCCAAGGGCAAGGGCTACACGTTCAATTACGACGCGATGAAAGCCGCCAATGACGACACGCAGATGCGCTCGGACTGGCTGTTCCCGATCTGCCAGGGCGGGGAGAGGCTGAAAGGCGAGGATGGAGCAAAGGTCCATCCGACCCAGAAGCCCGAAGCGCTGCTCGCCCGCATCATCATGGCCTCAAGCAAGCCGGGTGACGTCATTCTTGATCCGTTTTTCGGCACCGGCACCACCGGCGCTGTCGCCAAAAAACTCGGGCGCCATTTTGTCGGCGTCGAGCGCGAACAGGCCTATATCGATGCCGCCAGCGCCCGCATTGCCGCTGCCGCGCCCCTGTCGTCCGACGACATCGCCGTCATGGGCGGCAAGCGCGCCGAACCGCGCGTCGCCTTTGTCAGCCTCCTCGAATCAGGACTGGTGCAACCGGGCGCCAAACTC
>JBATMU010000165.1:0-5365 GCA_049289995.1 Rhizobiaceae bacterium
GCTTTATCGGCTGCTGCCTTGTCGGCAGCGGCTTTGTCAGCCGCCGCTTTTTCTGCAGCGGCTTTTTCTTCCGCAGCCTTGGCCGCTTTTTCCTTGGCAGCGGCAATCGCCTTGTCAACGGCGGCCGCCTTGTCGGCAGCTTCCTTCTGCAATTCCGGGGTCATAACGACTGCCGGGGCACCGTCAAGCCCGCCAGGAAGGTCCGGCAGCTTGATCGGATCTTCGGCCCAGGCGGGCATGGCCAGCATGGCAAGCCCGGCGAAAACGGGCGCAAAAACTTTATGCTTCATTGGATTGTCTCTCCCTGACCCGAACAGGCGTTGCCCGTTCTCCCGTTTCACATGCTTCCATTGCTCTTCCGACGGTGCAAGCGAAAAGCCGCACCAAGCGGCAGAATGAGCGAATTTAGACGCCGGCCTTGCGGACCAGAACGAACTGCGTGCCGCTGTCGAGCGTGCAGTTGAGGCGCTGGCCTTCGGCAATCAGGCAATTGGCCGCGACGTTCTTTTGCGACCGCAGCGAATAGAACGACAACTGGATCAGGCCGGAAGGGGCTTCGGTATAAGTGCCCTCGGTCAAAAGTTCACCCGTGCTGGCGCTGTTCGACGTGAATTTGCCGGCCGTGAAGGTCGAAACAGCGACGCCGTCCGTGCCCTGCCACTGGCCTTCGACGGGCGAACGCGCCGGTGCGGCGGCAATTTGCGGGGCGGGCGAGGGGCCGCTGTTCTGGCAGCCTGCCGCGAAAAGAGCGGCTAAAATGGTTGCGGCAACAAATCCCTGCTTCATGGCGTCAAGTCTCCCAAAGGCGTTTCCGCCTTTTCTTGACCGCGATTGGCGGCGAAAGCAAGGCGGCAGAACAGGCTGAAACCGTTACCTGACAAGGATATTGCGGAACTGCCAGGGGTCTTCAAGATCAAGGTCTTCCTCAAACAGACCGGGCCTGTCTTTCAGCGGCGTCCAGTCGGTGTAAAGTCCGCGCAATGTGCCGAGATAAGGCGTCTGGATGTCCAGGCAGCGGCGGTGGTCCATTTCGTCGGATTCAACGATGCCGGCCTCGGGATTCTCCAGCGCCCAGACCATGCCGGCGATCACCGCCGAGGTCACCTGCATGCCGGTGGCGTTCTGGTAGGGCGCCAGCTTGCGCGCCTCATCGATGGTCAGGTTGGAGCCAAACCAATAGGCATTCTTCTTGTGGCCATAGAGCAGAACCCCAAGCTCGTCGCCGCCATCAAGGATTTCATCCTCGTCGAGCACATGCTGGATTGCCTGTGGCACGCCGGCGCGGCCGAACATTTCATCAAGCGACAGCAGGGCGTCATTGCAGGGATGATAGGCGTAATGGCAGGTCGGGCGGTATTTGACCTTGCCGCGCTTGCTCCAGACCGTGAAAAAGTCGGCGACCGACACGGCTTCGTTATGGGTCACGAGGAAACCGTATTGGGCGCCCGGCGTCGGACACCATGTGCGCACCCGCGTCGCGGCGCCAGGCTGCTCGAGATAGATGGCTGCACCCGAACCTGATTTCTGACGGCGGCCGCTTTCGGGCATCCATTTTTCATGGCTGCCCCAGCCGAGTTCGGCCGGCTGCAGGCCTTCGGAAATGAAGCCTTCCACCGACCAGGTGTTCCAGAACACTTCGAACGGCTTCGGTTTCTTGGCGCGCTGTGTGTCGCGTTCGGAAATGTGGATGCCCTTGACGCCCAGCTTGCGCATCAGTTTGGCCCAACCGTCGGAATCGTCATTGGCCGGCTGGACCGCTTCGATTTTCAGGTCGGCAGCCAGATTGAGCAGTGCCTGCTTGACGAACCATGAGACCATGCCCGGATTGGCGCCACAGCAGGAAACGGCAGTCGGCCCGCCCGGATTGGCGGTGCGCTCGGCCAACATGGTTTCACGCAGCGCGTAGTTTGTGCGTGCGGCATTGCCGGCCTTGCTGTTGAAATAGAACCCTTCCCACGGCTCGATGACGGTGTCGATGTAAAGCGCGCCGAGTTCGCGGGACAGGCGCATGATGTCGAGCGACGAGGTATCAACGGACAGGTTGATGCAGAATCCCTGGCCTTCGCCTTCGGTCAGCAGCGGGGTCAACAGCTCGCGGTAATTGGCGCGGGTCACCGGACTGTGGATGAAACGGATGCCCATTTTTTCCAGGAGCCGGCTTTGCGTGTCGCGCGGGTCAATGACCACGACGCGGGACTTGTCGAACTTGAAATGGCGTTCCAGGAGAGGCAGCGTTCCGCGACCGATTGAGCCAAAGCCGATGATCACGATGGGGCCGGTAATGGTTCCGTGAACCGGCCATTTTGCTGCTTCCATTTACTGCCACTCCATTGCAACACGCTAACTGTCGGCAGTCATAGCCTGCCGCGCCGCATTTTAGAAGCCTGAATGGGTTTTTTCCGCCCGATACCGGCGTCAGACGCCGCTTGAAGCCATTGCAGCAAGCGTTTCAAGGAGCTGCGCACGGTCTGCCAAAAGGCCCTTGTAGGCAATCTGCGCCTCATCAAGCCCGGCCAGCTGGCGGGCCAAAGCCGGGGCGAGAATTGCCCGGTCTGGCCGCATGGCAAGTGCGGAAAACGGATCAAGATGGATGCGGATGGTGAACAGGATGTCGCCCGAGACCGGCATCCGGTGCAGCGTTTGCCGCTCAATGCGGATGGCGGCTTTGGCTGCAACGCCGCCATCGCCAAACCGCGATCCGCCGCGAACGCCATGCGGAACCGGCATGTGCAGCGCCGTTCCCGACTGGATCGACCAGTTGAAGCGCTCGGCCGGCAGGCCGGGTTTGAGATTGTCGAAGATGCGCTCGATCATTGCGGCCATGCGGGTGCCGGCGCCGAAGCCCGGCACCGGGGCATGGATGGCGTGCATGGGCCGACCGAATTTCTCGCGCAAAATCCATGATGAGGGAAAAAACAGCGCTCCAGCCGCCAGCCGCCAGCCATCCTGCCCGCGCCGCATGAGAATCAGATCTTCCTGCACGATAAGCGATGCGGCCAGAAGCGGCGGCAAGTCCTTGCCTGGCGCGTTCGCATGAATGGGCGCGACGCCCTCCGGTGTTTGCCGCCAATGGTCAGGATGGTGCGCGAGGCAATGGGCCTCCAGCCTGGCGCGCACCTCCTGCTGGGCTTCACGCGTGCCGTCCTCTTCCACGAAGATGGCTTCCGGCACAGTGGCGAGCAGGCGCGCCTTTTCGGCCAGCCGCACCGCAAGGTCATCGCCCGGTTCGATCCATGTGGCCTCGTCCAGCGGGCGCAAGCCGATGGAAAAGGGCGTTGTTGCGCCTGCATAGGGTGCAGGCGGGGCTGTCATGCAGCGGTGTCCAGCGCTTCCAATTCGTCGATCAGCGTTTCGATCACTGACAGGCCCTTTTGCCAGAAAGCCGGATCGGAGGCGTCAAGGCCGAAAGGCGCCAGCAGTTCGGAATGGTGCTTGGTGCCGCCGGCCGACAGCATGGCGAAATACTTCTCCTGAAAGCCGGCCGGCGCGTTCTGATAGACCGCATAGAGCGAGTTCACCAGGCAATCGCCGAAAGCATAGGCATAGACATAGAACGGCGAATGGATGAAGTGCGGCACATAGCACCAGAAATTCTCGTAGCCGTCGCGCAGGGCAATGGCCGGGCCAAGGCTCTCGGCCTGCACGTCCAGCCAGAACCGGCCCAATTGCTCGCTGGTCAATTCGCCTTTCATGCGCTCGCCATGCACCTTGCGCTCGAACTCGTAGAAGGCAATCTGGCGGACGACCGTGTTGATCATGTCCTCGACCTTCTGCGCCAGCATCGCCTTGCGTTCGGTGCGGTCGGTGGTGCGGTCAAGGAGTGTGCGGAAGGTCAGCATTTCACCGAATACCGAGGCGGTTTCGGCGAGCGTCAGCGGCGTTGACGCCATCAGCGCGCCCTGTTTGCCGGCCAGAACCTGATGGACGCCGTGGCCAAGCTCATGGGCCAATGTCATGACGTCGCGCGGCCGGCCCATGTAATTCAACAGCACATAGGGATGCACCGAGGGCACGGCGGGATGGGCAAATGCGCCGGGCGCCTTGCCGGTGCGCACCGCCGCGTCGATCCAGTTCTCATCAAAGAAACGGCTGGCAATGGCGGCCATCTCCGGCGCAAAGCGGCCATAGGCCTCCAGGACGGTAGCGCGCGCCTCGCTCCAGGCAATCGTGGCCTTCGGCGTTTCGGGCAGCGGCGCATTGCGGTCCCAATTGTTCATCTGCGCCATGCCGAGCCATTTGGCCTTCATGGCGTAATAGCGGTGTGACAGGCGCGGCCAGGCAGCCTTGACTGCGCTCGCCAGTGCATCGACCACTTCGCGCTCGACACGGTTGGCCAGATGGCGGGAATCGGCAATGTCCTTGAATCCGCGCCAGCGGTCGGAAATTTCCTTGTCCTTGGACAAGGTATTGGTGATGAGCGTGAAAAGCCGGATATTGTCCTTGAAGGTTTTTGACAGGGCTTCGGACGCCGTGCGGCGCACTTCGCCGTCAGCATCCTGCAGCAAATGGAGTGCCGGCTCGAGCGCCAGTTCCTGACCATCGATGGTGAAACGCAGCGACGACATGGTTTCATCAAACAGCCGGTTCCAGGCGCCGCGGCCAGTTACGGTTTTCTCGTGGAACAATTGCTCGACGCGGTCCTCAAGCTGATAGGGCTTGTCCATCCTCAGATCGACGACCCATGGCTTGTAGCGGGCAAAGGCCGCATCCCGGCCAAAGGCCGCATCCACGGCCGTATCCTCAAGCCTGTTAAGCTCAAGCGCAAAAAACAGCAGATGCGCGCTGGCATCGGTCATTTTTTCCTGGATGTCGCCATAGAGCTTGGCGCGGGCCGGATCAGAGGTGTCGCCGGCATAGATCAGGCCGGCATAGGTGACGATCTTGCCGATCACTTCCTCAATGGCTTCATAAGAGGCCATGGCCGCGCCGAGACCTGCTTCCCCCGCCGCCAGAACGGCTTCGCCCAGTTTGCCCTTCCACCGTGCTTCAAATTCCGAAGACAGGGCTGCGGCGCGTGTCATGTCGGCGGCAAGTTCGGGCGCATCCATGCCGGCATAAAGGTCTGCCAAATTCCATTCCGGCAGTTTTTCTGCGGCGGACTTGGCAGCAAGGCTTTCGGCGGAATGAAGGGCGGAAGGACGGAATTGTGCAGTCATGGTTCGCTGGTTTTCCTGGCGTTCAAGTGAGGCATCCGGCGTGCCAGCAGGCAATATCGCTAAAGTTTTACCGGTTGGATTACGCGGATGGTGACAGGTCTGTGCCATTCTGCAGCACATTGAAACGCTGCGAGAATCGTTGAAACCATGGCAGGCCTGATCCTGATTGTCGATGATGACCCGGTCCAGCGCCGCCTGATGGAGGCGGC
>JBATMU010000166.1:0-5187 GCA_049289995.1 Rhizobiaceae bacterium
CCGATACCTCGACCGGGATCATCACCTTCACGCCGATTGACGGATTTACCGGGTCACCAACCCCGGTCCGCTGGAAGCTGCGCGATGATTCCGCTTCGCCGCTGGCGTCGAACGAGGCCACGATCACGATCACGCTGAAAATGGGCCCGCTCGCCAAGGCTGACGTGGACGGCTCTTTTGCTCGCGCGGCGCCGGCTGATGTGATTTCGGTGACGGTCGACGTGCTTGCCAATGATGCCAAGGGCGCTGCCGCACTTGATCCAACGTCGGTGAAAATCGTCCGCGCCATTGCCTCTGACCCATCCTACATGCCGATGGTGACAATTGCCGCCGACGGCAAATCGGCGGACATTATGGGCGAGGGCATATGGACCGTCGATGCGGCAAGCGGCAAGATGACTTTCGCTGCCTTGCAGGGTTTCAATGGCCAGACGACGGCAATCGCCTACACTGTCGCCGACACCAACAAAATCCGCTCCAATGAAGCAATTGTGCAGTTGAATTCGGATATCAAGAAAGTGTCGGACGGCCTGCAGACGCTTGTGGATGGCACCGATCTGGCGTTTTGGACGGAGTTCAAAAAGCTCGCCATTGATGACCCGAACGTCAGCATCCGCGAATTGCTGGTGGTGACCTCGCTCTACAATGACCTGTTCATCAAAGCGATTCCGCCAGCCCTGCTGGCGACGCTCAACAGCACTGGCCGGGCAATTGGCACGGAATTTTCGGGCTATGAAACCCAATGGCTGAATGCCGGCGGCACCAAGGACGCGCTGTGGACTATCATGCAGACGGTCCAGGCCAACCGCTACGTGAAGTTTCCGGAAGCAGCCAACAAGCTGGCGGTGCGCTATCTGTGCACGGATGTCATGGTGCGGCTGCTGCGCGTTCTGGTCGCCTCCATGAACAAGATGCAGCAATGACCGGCGGCGCATCATGAGTGTCAAGGCGCATGACGCCCCTTGGGGCATGGTGGTTTCGCTGGTGCCGAAATCGGTGGTGGATTATTTCCAACAGGCTGCGCTCAAGGGCGAGGTCGGTGTTCCGGTGCCGCCTGCCGAACAGGCGGCGATTCTGGCCCGCCTGAAGGCCATTGGCTTCAATTTGCCGCCCGGCGCGGACATGTCGAAATACGGGGTGACGGGCTATGAACTTTTTCTGCCGGCCTTCGAGGAATATGCCCAATATTTCAGCAACAATCCGCAGCCGGACACGCAAGCCAATATCGCCAAGCTGGCGAGGGATTATCAGGCAGGCAAGGCATCCGGCAATTATTCCGACGAATACTACGCCGCCAATGATGTCGTTCAAAGCATCGCCCGGAATGGCCGCAGCGCTGGCACGGCCTGGACCCATGATTACACGCTATGGGGCACGACGGGCACGGTCTGCGACATCCTCATCGTCAACGGGCTTGATGAGCCGTTGACAGTGGCCGACCCGTTTATCGGGCATGGCTATCCGATCTATTTCCCTCAGGTGATGACGCCGATCGACCATGGTGATCCGGTGGCGGCGTCAACCAATGTGATACCCGGCCGCACCTGCATGCCGGATGGAACCAACCGGTTCGGGCTTGGGCTTTTTCGCTTCCAGAAAGGTGACGGCGCCCTATACGGCACCGAAGGCGCCATGCAGTTGACCACTTCCGACCCAGCCGCGCCGCAGCCCATCGGCATTGCCTGGGGGCTCGACTATGGCAACAGCCCCTCCATGGCGGCGACCGCCGACCTGTCGCAATACAACAGCTTGCAGGCTTTTTATGAAGCCACCACCAAGGTATCGAAATCGACCTACGGCGAGGGTAAGTTCGGCGTCAACATCAACTGCTACATCGACTACACGTCGAGCCAGCCGCCCGGCAAGGATGACGGCCACCGCGTGCTGACCGTGGTCATCCAGCCAACGGGCGGCGTGAAGGAAACCAATGCGGACCCGGTTGCCGGCGCCTCTAGCCCCTTGCCGGCAATGCTGAAAAACCTGGCTGCCGCCTTGCCCGCCCCGCAAGCCGCGCCCGCGCCGCCATTCATCGGGCAAGTGAACAAGCCGGGCATCGGCAATCCCAATCATCTGCCGCCCAATGTCGTGCCCTTCGTCAATGATGACGACTGACAAAATCTTTGAATGACAACCCTGCTGCGGAGTGAACGGACATGCCGGTAAACGCCAAATCCATTGTCGATGGCGCAGCCAGCGCCGCAATGATGACGGCCTTCTGCTTCCAGCCGGAGGGCGTGGTTGTTGCAGCGGCAATTGCCGGTGCAGAGGCGCTGTTCAACATCATCTGGGATGCCGCCGACACCCCCGATCCGGGCAACGCCATGGTCACCCAGAACGGGCTCGACAATGCGGTTGCCGACATCACCAGGAATGTTTCCGATATCGTCAAGGAATCCGCGTTCATTACCGCCTACAATGGCCATTTTGCCAGTGTCCGCAAAATCCAGAACGGGTTGAGCGCCGCCCTGGATGATGGCGTAACCTCCATCGATCTGGTGCTCAAGGGCGGGGCCAAGCTGACTACGGATGAACTGCCGGTGCTGGACAAGAATTGGAGCGACGCGCTCGCCCAGGTGGCGTTGACGGTGACAAACTTGTCATCCGATCTTTTCGATGCCCAGGCATGGGTGGAGACCACGCCGCAATACAAATACAACACCATTGATTTCTATGTTTACACCGTCGGCATCTACATCCTCGGCTGCCGGTCGGCCATGGCGATCGAGTTCGCCGCTGTCCTGCACCAGCAGGGGATTTTGGCGGCTCAGAACGACAAGACCGCGCAGGACAACGCGGCAAAATATACGCTTTGGGGCATCCAGAACCCGGACAAGCCGGACAGCCAGAATCCTTTCCGCGCCCCGCTGATGGCCTTTGCCGACGCCAAGGAAGTTGGCTCACATTCGGTCTATGTCGTGCT
This sequence comes from Rhizobiaceae bacterium, assembly GCA_049289995.1. Taxonomy (GTDB): domain Bacteria; phylum Pseudomonadota; class Alphaproteobacteria; order Rhizobiales; family Rhizobiaceae; genus JBATMU01. Next base: position 2,921 of record JBATMU010000166.1, read on the forward strand.
GTTCCATTCACGCATGAAGCAGTTCATCTCCTATCTGCAGGGCTTCTGCGACGACCTCGAAAAGGTGCTGGATGGCGTGAAGGCAAAGGCCGATGCGCGCCTCGCCAAGGTCACGGTCAATGGCGGCAATGAAAGCTGGTATTTCGGCGATTCGGAAACCGGGGCATCCTCGCTGCCGGCCAGTGTGAGCACTGTCGCCGCCATCCAGGCCGACATCTACAAGGGCACGCTGCTTGCGCCCATCTGGGCCAAGGAGATCGATCCGCTCAAGCTGGCCGGCTGCGACTGGGTCAAGCTCGCCAAATTGAAGGCCATCCTCAATGACTGGGAGGTCGGCCAATCGGCGGCGGCGGCCTATATCGCGTCCTACAAGCTCGCAAGCACTTGAGCAGGATTGCCTTGCGCACAGGCATTGCACGGACGGAGAAATACTGATCGCAGCTATGCGCGGAGAGAGGGAAATTGACGGTAAAATCACACGATGCCCCTTGGGGCCTGGTTGTTTCGCTCGCGCCGAAATCCGTGGTGGATTATTTCCATGAGGTTTCGCACATCGGCGAGGCCGGCATTCCGATCCCGCCTGCCGAGCAATCCGCGATGAAGGCTCAGCTGCAAGCCATTCATGCCTGGGCGGACAGCATGGATATCTCGAAATACGGGGTGACAGGCTACGAGCTGTTTCGCCCGGCGTTCGAAGAACATGCCGTGGTCTATGACTTCGATAGCCCTGACGAAAACATGGTCAACATCGCCAAAATGGTCCGGGATTTCCAGGCGGGATTGGCATCCGGCACGTTTACCCATGAATATGAAAGAAGCGGCGCCGAACTGGCGACCTTTGTTCGCAACGGCCGCGGCGACGGCACCGACCCTGCCGAAATTGACTACACACTTTGGAACGCCACTGCCACGGTGTGCGACATCCTGATCGTCAACGGGCTTGATGACCCGCTCACAGTGGCCGATCCGGACGTCGGCCATGGTTATCCGATCTATTTCCCCGAGGTGAGGACGCCGATCGACCATGGTGATCCGGTTGTAGCGTCGACCAATATCATTCCGGGCCGAACCTGCATGCCAGATGGAACCAACAGGTTCGGGTTGGGTCTGTTCCGTTTCCAGAAGGGGCAGGGTGCTGCCCATGGCACCGAAGGCGCCATGCAGTTGACATCTTCCGACCCCGCTGCGCCGAAGCCGATCGGCATCGCCTGGGGCCTCGATTACCATAACACCCCGTCAGTGGCGGTCACCGCCGACCTGTCGCAATATAACAGCCTCAATGATTTTTACCTGGCGACCACCGGTGTTTCGAAATCGATCAACAGTGAAGCCAAGTTTGGGGTCAGCATCACCTGCTTCATCGATTACACATCGAGCCAGGCGCCCGGAAAGCAGGATGGCCACCGTGTGGTGACCGTGGTCATCCAGCCGACAGCGGGCGTCAGGGAAACCAATGCGGACCCGGTAGTGCAGGCGGCCAGCCCGCTGCCGGCGATCCTGAAGAATTTGGCCGCCGCCTTGCCCGCCCCGCAAGCCGCGCCAGCGCCGCCATTCATCGGAACCGTGGAAAAGCACGATTTGGGCGGCGGCACGCATCTGCCGCCCCATGTCGTGCCCTTCAACAGTGATGACAACTGACAAGGCATTTCCAGCCAAGCCGCGCGGCCATCCGGTCGGGAACCATTTGGGGCAGTAACGCTGATCGCTCTTGCAAATGGCCGTTTGCCGGTGTCAGGCTTTGGCAAAACTTGGAGCCCTCGCCATGACCGCAGCAATCGTTGGATGGTCGCACCTGCCGTTTGGCAGGCATGACAATGAGACTGTCGAAACCATGACCGTGCGCGCTGCCCGCGACGCCTTGGCCCATGCCGGCATAGCGGCGGCAGATGTGGACGAGATTGTGCTCGGCCATTTCAACGCGGGCTTCTCGGAACAGGATTTCACCGCCAGCCTGGTGCTGCAGGCCGATGATGCGCTGCGCTTCAAGCGGGCGACACGGGTGGAAAACGCCTGCGCCACCGGCTCGGCTGCCGTGCATTTTGCCCATCGGGCGGTGCGCTCGGGGGACGCCCGCATTGTGCTGGTGGTCGGCGTGGAAAAGATGACGTCAACGCCCGGCCCGGAAATCGGGCGCAACCTCCTGCGCGCCTCCTACCTGCCGGAGGATGGAGAGACGCCCGCCGGGTTTGCCGGGGTGTTCGGCAAGATCGCCGATCTTTATTTCCAGCGCCATGGCGACCAGTCCGACGCGCTGGCGGCCATTGCCG
>JBATMU010000167.1:0-5954 GCA_049289995.1 Rhizobiaceae bacterium
TTGGCATTTTTGCTTTCCGCCGCCGCCGCGCCATCATGGAATGGGTGAAGGCACGACGCGCCGTTTCGGCAGGTCCGGCAATGGGCGAAGAGCCTCAGCCGAGCGTCTGAAGCCGGTCGAGCACGCCCTGCAGGATGAAGGCGGCCGCCGCCGAATCAATCTTGCCCGCCCGCTTTTTCCGCGACATGTCGCGCTCGATCAGCGCCCGTTCCGCCGCCACCGTTGACAGCCGCTCATCCCAGAAAATCACCGGCAGTTCGGTCAACGGCAACATATTGCGAACGAACGCCCGGCTCGACTGGCAGCGCGGCCCCTCGGTGCCGTCCATGTTGACCGGCAGGCCCATGACGAGGGCCGCACAATCATCCTTGGCCAGCAACGCCAGCATGGCTTTGACATCCAGCGTGAACTTGCGCCGCTCTATCACCGGGCGTGTATGGGCAAAGGCCAATGACTTGTCGGACACGGCAAGGCCGATGGTCTTTTCGCCGAGATCAAGCGCGGCCAGCGTTTTCCCCCCGGCCAGGATGGCGGGCAGCGCCTCGACTTCAATGATGGCCATCGCCGCTCCTGCCGCTTGTGATTGCTGACACTTGTGAACCGGCCATGGGCCATTCTAATGTGCTTGCGTCAAGGGCAGGGAGTGTCTGATGCGGATCACTTGGTATGGCCATTCGGCGTTCCGGATTGAATCGGGCGATGCCGTCATCCTGCTCGATCCGTTCCTCACCGGCAATTCGTGGTGGAAGGGCGGCTGGGAAGGCCCGGCCAAGGGAGCGACGCATGTGCTCCTCACACATGGCCACAATGACCATATCGGCGACGCCTCCGCCATTCTTGAGGCGTCCGGCGCCATGCTGGTCGCAAATTTCGAGATATGCATGTTTTTGGGCGGCAAGGGGGCCAAGCGCATCAATCCCGGCAATACCGGCGGCACGGTCGATTGCGGCGGCTTCACCGCGACTTTCGTCCCGGCGCTGCATTCCTCGTCGTTTGGCCTTGACGGCGGGCAGAACGTCTATCTGGGCAATCCGGGCGGGTTTGTCCTGCATTTTCCCGGCGACAAATCGCTCTATGCCATGGGCGACACCGACATGTTTTCCGACATGGCGCTGATTGAGGAATTGCACCAGCCGGAAATCGGCATCGTGCCGATCGGCGACCGTTTCACCATGGGCGGCGCAGTGGCGGCCCTTGCCTGCCGCCGCTATTTCAAGTTCGCCGCCGTCATCCCCGCCCACTATGCCAGTTTCGGCGTGCTCGATCCGGATGCAGCAAAATTCATTGCCGCTATGGAAGGCGCATCAAGCATTGTCCGCGTGCCGGAAATCGGCGTTCCATTTGACCTCTGAGGAAAGGATTGCCCCCATGCCTAGCCGAAAAACGCCTTGCCTGAAAATGACTGCCAGACTGCCGCTGATCGCTGCCGCCTTCGCCCTCCTGCCGTCGCTGGCGGAGGCCGAAGCGCTCATCAAGGGCGTCTATGTGACCTCGCAGGAATTGTGCGCCAAAGCCAAGAAGGATGGCATTGAAAGCGTGGCTGAAGAGGGCAATCTCGTCTTGCATGCCAACAAGATCGAGAGCATCGAATATCATTGCGATTTTCTCGATGTGAAAGTCGCCGCCGAAACCGGGCTTCTGGTGTCGGCCTATTGCGAGGAGCCGGGCCATGCCCAGCCCGATCTGATGACCATCACCCAGCGGGGCGAGGGCGAACTCGAAATCACGTCGATCACCGACCGCGAAGACGCGCCGGGCACCAATTCGGGCCTCTATTATCTGTGCGAAGGCGTCACGATGCCCTGACCATCGGCCCGACCCTTATCCTGCGCTGTTGCGCGCCGCGCGCCTGCCGGGTAAGGAGCGCGCAGCAGCAAAGAGAAACGCCATGTCTGTTGATAAAGCCATTGTCCGGCGCGTTGCCCGGCTTGCCCGCATTGCGGTTACCGAAGACGAAACCGAACGCATGACCGGCGAATTGAACGCCATATTGGGCTTCGTTTCCGAGCTTGACGAAGTCGACGTCACGGGGATCGAGCCGATGACCTCGGTCATTCCCATGCAGATGCGCCTTCGTGCGGATGCGGTGACCGATGGCGGCAAGGCTGCAGATGTGGTCGCCAATGCGCCCGCCACCGACGAGAATTTCTTTCTGGTGCCCAAGGTGATCGAGTAGCCGCCATGGCCGTGACGATTGCCGCAGAAACGCCCTTGCAGGATGATGTGCGTGCGCTGGTCGCCGCACTCAATGCCTACATGATCCCATTGACGCCGCGTGAGTTCCAGTTCCAGCTCACCGTCGAGCAGATGGCCGAACCCTCGGTCACCATGTATCTCGCCCGTGACGAGGCGGGCAGGGCGGTGGGCATGGCCTCGCTCAAGGTGCATGACGGCGTGATGGGCGAAGTCAAGCGCATGTACACAATTCCCGCCTTGCGCGGCCAGCGGCTTGGTTCGCAGCTATTGCAGCGTGTCGAGGCGCTTGCCCGCGAAAAAGGCTTGTCCGAATTGCGGCTCGAGACCGGCGAGGCGCCGGGCTTTGAAGAGGCTTGGCGGCTTTACGAGCGCAACGGCTTTGCCGTCAGCGGCGCGTTTCTCGACTACCCCGATTCCGGCTTTTCCCGCTTTTACCTGAAGAAGTTGCACGCATGACCGACCTGACCCGCCTGACCATCGCTGAAGCCCGCGCCGCCATGGCCAAGGGGGATTTCACCTCGACGGAGTTGACCGGGGCCTATCTGGCCGCCATCGACGCGGCCAATCCCAAGCTCAATGCCTATGTTTCGGTGACTGCCGAAAAAGCCATGACCATGGCCAAGGCCTCGGATGCGCGCCGGGCCAAGGGCCAGGCCGGTTCGCTCGAAGGCATTCCGCTTGGCATCAAGGATCTTTACGCCACCGAAGGCGACCACACCCAGGCCTGCTCGCATGTGCTTGATGGCTTCAAGCCGCGCTACGAATCGACCGTCACCGCCAATTTGTGGGCAGCAGGCGCCGTGCAGCTCGGCAAATTGAACATGGACGAGTTCGCGATGGGCTCGTCGAACGAAACGTCTTATTACGGGCCGGTCATCAATCCCTGGCGCGCCAAGGGCTCAAATGCCGATCTGGTGCCGGGCGGCTCGTCTGGCGGTTCGGCATCGGCGGTTTCCGGCTGGCTTTGCGCAGCGGCGACCGCCACCGACACCGGCGGTTCGATCCGCCAGCCGGCAGCCTTTACCGGCACGGTCGGCATAAAGCCCACCTATGGCCGCTGCTCGCGCTGGGGAATTGCCGCCTTTGCCTCCTCGCTCGATCAAGCCGGGCCGATTGCCCGCGACGTGCGCGACGCGGCCATCATGCTGGGCGCCATGGCCAGCGTTGACCTCAAGGATTCAACCTCGGTCGACCTGCCGGTGCCTGATTACGAGGCCGCGCTCGGCCAGTCGCTGAAGGGCATGAAGATCGGTATTCCGCGCGAATACCGGGTCGACGGCATGCCCGACGAAATCGAAAAACTCTGGCAGCAGGGCATTGCCTGGATGAAGGCGGCGGGCGCAGAGATCGTCGATATTTCGCTGCCGCACACCAAATATGCGCTGCCGGCCTATTACATCGTTGCCCCGGCCGAAGCCTCCTCGAACCTCGCCCGCTATGACGGCGTGCGCTACGGCCTGCGCGTGCCGGGCGAGGATATTGCCGCCCAGTACGAAAACACCCGCGCTGCCGGTTTTGGCCGCGAGGTCAAACGCCGCATCATGATCGGCACATATGTGCTGTCAGCCGGTTATTACGACGCCTATTATCTCAAGGCTCAGAAAGTGCGCACGCTCATCAAGCGCGATTTCGAACTGGCCTTTGCGCTCGGCGTCGATGCCATCCTGACGCCTGCCACGCCGTCGGCGGCGTTCGGCGTCGCCGATCAGGACATGGCCGCCGATCCGGTGAAAATGTATCTCAACGACATCTTCACCGTCACCGTCAACATGGCCGGCCTGCCGGGCATTGCCGTGCCGGCCGGGCTGGATTCCATGGGGCTGCCGCTTGGCTTGCAATTGATCGGCCGGCCGTTCGGCGAAGAGACGCTGTTCCGCGCTGCCCATGTCATTGAACAGGCAGCGGGCCGATTTGCACCGGACAAGTGGTGGTGACGCCTGACTCTGGCCGCGATTGCGTTTAAGCATGAGCTGCACGCAATCGGGAGTAGGCGCATGACGTCGATGAAAACTGTTCTTCTCTCCGCCGCCTTTGTTTTGGCGGCAAATGCAGCGGAAGCTGCCTCATTCAAGAATCTGGTCGCAGACGGTTATGCGGTTGGACCAATGTCGCGGGGAAAATCCGGGAGCTGGGGCTGGGTGCTTTCGAAAGGCGGCGCGAAATCATTCTGCACTTCGCGAGTTACTGCAGCGATAAAAAACAACACAACTTATGTGTTATATACATCGGCTGGGAGATCATTCGAAATCAATCGCGGTGGCGCTTATGAAAGGGCGCTTGGTTCAACAAAGCTTCCATTGTTATCTGATTTAAAGGCTGGAAGGCCGCGTGCCGAGGATGTTGGCGCCTGCAGCAAACTGAAGTGACGCCTCAGGCAATACGGAATCGCAGAGATCATGTTCTTCGTCCTGTCCAATGTCGTCGGCTTCCTGATCGAACCGGTCAGCCTGATTGCGATTTTCGCCGGGCTGGCGGCACTGGCGATCCTGTTCAACGGCCGCAAGACCGGCTTTGCGTTTGCCCTGTTGGCCTTCCTGATCGCCGCCCTTGGCGGCTGGACGACGCTGGGCACGATGGCGCTTGCCGTGCTCGAAGACCGCTTTCCCGCCCCGATGCTCAATGCGCGCATAGACGGCATCATCGTGCTGGGCGGCGGCTTTGAAGGCGGCGTCAGCCAGGCGCGCGGTCGGCCCGAACTGCGCGATTCCGGCGACCGGTTTGTCGAAGCCGCCACACTCGCGCGCACATTTCCCGACGCCCGCATCGTGGTCACCGGCGGCTCCGGCGCGCTGATCTCCGATGGTTCAACCGACGCCGAACTGGCGCCCGGTTTTTTCGCACGGCTTGGCATTGATCCGGCGCGGGTGGAAACCGAGGGCCAGTCGCGCAACACCGACGAGAACGCCCGTTTTGTCGCCGCCATGATCAATCAGAAGCAGGGCGAATCCTGGTTGTTGGTGACCTCGGCCTTCCACATGCCGCGCTCCATGGGCCTGTTCCGCAAGGCGGGCGTGGCGGTCATGCCATGGCCCGTGGACTACCGCACGGCGGGCGTGCCGCGCATGCGTTTTGTCGGCGGCAATCCGGTTTCTAATCTGACCGAGTTGACCATTGCGGTGCGGGAATGGACCGGACTTGCCGCCTATTGGCTGACCGGGCGGATCAACGACCTGTTTCCCGCGCCGTGATGGGCATTCGGCACTAGGCCGTGAACTCATAAACCGGGTCGAAATGGCGGCTCGAACGGCAAGGAAATGCCAGGAGAAGCGCGAAAAGCGGGGCCTTTCCCCGGTTGAGCGGTTCGACGCCGCAGTTCGCAGCCGTTCGGCCGTCCTTTCGGATATGGCCGATTTGCCCGCCTGCGGCGTCGCAGGCCCTTGAAAGCCATGAGGCTTCCTGCGGTCCCGCTCCTGTCATGCGGCGCTCATACCATTTCGACCCTGTTTATGAGTCCACGGCCGAATGTCGCAAGCCGCGCAGCGCGTGTCGGCCACCGCCTTGCACAGGAACCCGGCAAAGCGCACAAATCAGCCTGCGCAATGCGGGGCCATTCATGTTTTTGTCCATCTTCGAGCTTTTCAAGATCGGCATCGGCCCGTCGAGTTCCCACACAATGGGCCCGATGACGGCGGCAGCACGCTTTCTCGATGAAATCCTGACTGGCGACTGGCCGCGGCCCTCCGGCGTGCGCGTCGCCCGGCTGACCGCCAGCCTGCACGGTTCGCTGGCGTTTACCGGCATCGGCCACGGGTCTGACC
>JBATMU010000168.1:0-12766 GCA_049289995.1 Rhizobiaceae bacterium
TCCTGACACTTGGCCGCGGCTCTTCGCTGTTCGTGTTCTCCTCGCGGCTTGGCACCTTCGTTCAGGTGCAGGAATCCATCACAATCCCCGGCGAGGCGAAGGAATTCGCCATCAACACCTCCAATTACCGCCATTGGGACGAGCCGCTGAAGCTCTATGTTGATGACTGCCTGCAGGGCACCGACGGCCCGCGCGGCCGCGACTTCAATATGCGCTGGATCGCCTCCATGGTGGCCGACGCCTACCGCATCCTGATCCGCGGCGGCGTGTTTCTTTACCCCTCGGACATGCGCAAGGGTTATCGCCAGGGCCGCCTCCGCCTGGTCTACGAGGCAAACCCGATTGCCATGATCGTCGAGCAGGGCGGCGGCGCGGCCACCGATGGCACCATGCGCATCCTCGACATTGTGCCGTCATCCCTGCACCAGCGCACGCCGCTGGTGTTCGGCGCGGCCAAGGAAGTCGCCAAGATCACCCGCTACCTTACTGATCCATCGTCCATCGGCTCACGTCACCCCCTGTTTGGAAACCGCGGCCTTTTCCGCGCCTGATCCCGGAGTTCATCATGTCGGCTAAATTTCCGATCATCGCCATCACCGGCTCTTCGGGTGCAGGCACAACCACCGTCCGCGACACGTTTTCCAAGATATTCGCGCGCGAAAAGATCACCTTCGCCTCCATTGAAGGCGATGCGTTCCATAAATACGACCGCGCCGGAATGAAGACGAAAGTCGCCGAAGAGGAAGCCAAGGGCAACCAGCATTTCTCGCATTTCAGCCCGGAAGCCAATGAGCTGGAAATCCTTGAATCGATCTTCGAGGAATACGGCCGCAAGGGCACCGGCAAAACCCGCAACTACGTCCATGACGACAAGGAAGCCGCCCAGTTCGGCTCGCCCCCCGGCACGTTCACCGGCTGGCGCGACCTGCCCGCTTCCGACCTTCTGTTCTATGAAGGCCTGCATGGCTGCGCCAAGACCGGCAGTATCGACCTGCCGCGCCATGTCGACCTGAAGATCGGCGTGGTGCCCGTCATCAATCTCGAATGGATCCAGAAGATCCACCGCGACAAGGCTTCGCGCGGCTATTCGACGGAAGCGGTGACCGACACCATCCTGCGCCGAATGCCCGACTATGCGCGCTATATCTGCCCGCAATTCTCCGAAACCGACATCAACTTCCAGCGCATCCCGACTGTTGACACCTCCAACCCGTTCGTCGCGCGCTGGATCCCGACGCCGGCGGAATCCATGCTGGTCATCCGCTTCACCAATCCGCGCGGAATTGATTTCCCCTACCTCTTGTCAATGCTCGGCGGCTCGTTCATGTCGCGCGCCAATTCCATCGTCTGTGGTGGCGACAAGCTCGATCTCGCCATGCAGCTCATCTTCACCCCGCTTGTCCACAAATTGATGGACGCCAAGCGCCGCGCTTCCTGAGGATTCAGACATGACCAAAGCCAACAAATCCGTTGCATCCGAAAAAGACATGGCCAATGCGCTGCGCGCCCTTGCCATGGATGCCGTCCAGAAAGCCAATTCCGGCCATCCCGGCATGCCCATGGGCATGGCCGATGTCGCGGCCGTCCTGTTCAACCGGTTCATGAAAATCGACCCGTCGCATGACAAGTGGCCGGACCGTGACCGTTTCGTGCTGTCGGCCGGCCATGGCTCGATGCTGCTCTATGGCATCCACCACCTGCTCGGTTACGACGACATGGACATGGAGGAGCTGAAGAAGTTCCGCCAGCTTGGCAGCCGCACCGCCGGCCATCCCGAATATGGCCACGCCAAGGGCATTGAAACCACCACCGGCCCGCTCGGCCAGGGCATTTCCACCGCCGTCGGCATGGCGTTGGCCGAGCGCATGCTCGCCGCGCGCTTCGGCTCCAGCCTTGTCGATCACCACACCTATGTCATCGCTGGCGACGGCTGCCTGCAGGAAGGCATCAGCCACGAGGCCATCGACCTCGCCGGCCATCTCAAGCTCGCCAAGCTGATCGTGCTGTGGGATGACAACCGCATCTCCATCGACGGGCCGACCTCGCTGTCCACCTCGATGAATCAGCAGGCCCGTTTCAAGGCGGCTGGATGGGACGTCCAGAGCATTGACGGCCATGACCAGAATGCCGTGGCCGAAGCCATCGAAAAGGCCCGCAAGTCCCGCAAGCCTTCGATGATCGCCTGCCGCACGCTGATCGGCAAGGGCGCGCCCAACATGCAGGGATCCGAAAAGACCCATGGCGCGCCGCTCGGCAATGATGAAATTGCCGCCGTCCGCGCCAATATCGGTTGGCCGCATGCGCCCTTCACCATGCCTGACGATGTCTATGCCGCTTGGCATGCGATCTCGGCGCGCGGCGCCAAGGCGCGCGCATCATGGGAAGCCCGCCTTGCTTCCTCGCCCAAGCGCACCCGCTTCAATGCCGCCATGTCGGGCGAAATGCCCGCTTCCGTCGGCCGGGCGCTTGCCGCCTTCCGCAAGGAGCATGTCGCCAAGGCGACCAAGGTCGCGACCCGCAAATCCTCGGAAATGGCGCTTGGCGTCATCAATGCCGCCACCCAGCTCACCATTGGCGGCTCCGCTGACCTGACCCATTCCAACCTGACGGTCACCAAGGGTCTGGGCTCCATTACCCCGGGCAAATATGCCGGCCGTTATATCCATTACGGCATCCGCGAACACGGCATGTCGGCGGCCATGAACGGCATTGCCCTGCATGGCGGCTTCGTTCCCTATGGCGGCACGTTCATGGTCTTTACCGACTATGCCCGCGGCGCAATGCGCCTGTCGGCTTTGATGGGCAAGCGCGTCATCTATGTCATGACCCATGATTCCATCGGTCTTGGCGAAGACGGCCCGACCCATCAGCCGGTCGAACATCTGGCCATGCTGCGCGCCACGCCCAACATGCAGGTCTTCCGTCCTGCCGACATCATCGAAACGGCGGAATGCTGGGAAATCGCGCTCAATTCCACCGATCGCCCGAGCGTGCTGGTGCTGTCGCGCCAGAACCTGCCGATGCTGCGGGAACGCCACCAGACCGACCTGCCTTCGGCCCGCGGCGCCTATGTGCTGCGCGAGACCAAGGGCGCCCGCAATGTGACGCTGATGGCCACCGGTTCGGAAGTCGAGATCGCCAAGGCGGCTTCCGACCTCCTCATGTCGCGTGACGGCATTAAGGCTGCCGTTGTCTCCATGCCGTCCTGGGAGCGTTTCGAAGCCCAGCCGGAGGCCTACAAGGCACAGGTTCTCGGCTCTGCCCCGCGCGTTGCCGTTGAAGCTGCCGCCCGCATGGGCTGGGACCGCTGGCTCGGGGCCAAGGGCGCCTTTGTCGGCATGAATTCGTTCGGCGCGTCCGCTCCGGCTTCCGATCTCTATCGTCATTTCGGCATCACTGCCGAAGCGGTGGCAGAGGCCGCGCGCGGCCTCATCAAGGCGGGGTGAAAACCATGGCTGCCTCGCTCGCCGGCCGGACCATCCTGGTCCGAGCAGATCTGGAAAACGGCCTGACCGATGACATCGGCCCGGCCATCGCCGATCTCGCCAAGACCGGCGCGCGCATCGCAGTCATTGCCGGCTATGGCAACCCGCAAGGTGACATCAACCCGGCCTACAGCCTCAGGCGGTTTGTTAAACCGCTTGAGGAAGCGACGGGAAAACCTGTGCTTTTCGTATCCGGCTCGGTTGGCTTGCAGGCCGAGGCCGGGCTCTACAAGACGCCGGACGGCTCAATCGTGCTTCTGGAAAACCTGCGCTTTCATCCAGATGAGCGCCGCAATTCGCGTTCGTTCGCCATGCGCCTGTCGGTGCTTGGCGACTATTTCACCGTGACCGGCCGCCTGCCCAACCGTCCGCTGGGCTGGATTGCCGAACTCGCCGCCATCCTGCCTTCACCGGCCAACGCCACACCCAACTGAGAGGAACTTTCCCATGGCCCGCATCACCCTCCGCCAGCTTCTGGATCACGCCGCCGAGCACAGCTATGGCGTGCCTGCCTTCAACATCAACAACATGGAGCAGGGCCTGGCGATCATGGAAGCCGCCCGAGCCACATCGAGCCCTGTAATCATCCAGGCCTCGCGCGGCGCCCGCTCCTACGCCAATGACATCATGCTGACCAAGATGATCGACGCGTTGGCCGAGATCTATCCGGAAATCCCGCTGTGCATGCATCAGGACCACGGCAACAATGTCGCCACCTGCCTGTCGGCCATCCAGAACGGCTTCACCTCGGTCATGATGGACGGCTCGCTCAAGGAAGACGCCAAGACCCCGGGCGACTACGACTATAACGTCAACATCACCCGCGAAGTTTCCCGGCTCGCCCACATGGTCGGCGCTTCGGTGGAAGGCGAACTCGGCGTGCTCGGCTCGCTCGAGACCGGCGAAGGAGAAGCCGAAGACGGCCACGGCTTCGAAGGCAAGCTCGACCGCTCAATGCTGGTGACCGACCCTGACGAAGCCGCCCGCTTTGTCGCCGAGACCAAGGTTGACGCGCTCGCCGTCGCCATTGGCACTTCGCACGGCGCCTACAAGTTCACCCGCAAGCCGACCGGCGAAGTGCTGGCCATGAGCGTCATCGAAGCCATCCACAAGAAGCTGCCCGATACCCATATCGTCATGCACGGCTCGTCTTCGGTGCCGGAAGAATGGCAGGAAGTGTTCAACGCCAATGGCGGCGCCATGCGCGAAACCTACGGCGTGCCGGTCGAAGAAATCGTCCGCGGCATCAAGCACGGCGTGCGCAAGATCAATATCGACACCGACCTGCGCCTGGCGGCAACTGCCGAGTTCCGCCGCATCGCCCATACGCAAAAGGCCGAATTCGACCCGCGCAAGTTCCTCAAGCCCGCCATGGACGCCATGGCCAAGGTTTGCCGTGACCGTTTTGAAGCCTTCGGCACTGCCGGCAATGCTTCGAAAATCAAGATCATCCCGATGAGCGAAATGGCCAAGCTCTACGCAAAAGGCGCGCTCGACCCCAAGACCAATGTCGGCAAAGCCGCCTGAGACCGCGAATTTCCTGAATTCTGGAGAGAAAAAATGGATCAATCAGATCGCTACGCAAATCTTTCGCTGAAAGAAAAAGACCTCATCGCCGGCGGCAAGCATGTGCTTTGCGCCTACATCATGAAGCCGAAGAAGGGTTTTGGAAACTTCCTGGAAACCGCTGCCCACTTCGCTGCAGAATCTTCGACCGGCACCAATGTCGCGGTCTCCACGACCGATGACTTCACCCGCGGCGTCGACGCCCTGGTCTATGAAATTGACGAAGCCAATGAAGTGATGAAAATCGCTTACCCCGTCGATCTTTTCGACCGTAACATCATTGACGGTCGCGCCATGATCGCCTCGTTCCTGACGCTGACCATCGGCAACAACCAGGGCATGGGCGACGTCGAATACGCCAAGATGCACGATTTTTACGTGCCGCCGGCCTATATGCGCCTGTTCGACGGCCCGTCGACCACCATCCGCGATCTGTGGCGCGTTCTCGGCCGTCCGGTCGTTGACGGCGGCTTCATCGTCGGCACCATCATCAAGCCGAAGCTTGGCCTGCGTCCGCAGCCTTTCGCCAATGCCTGTTACGATTTCTGGCTCGGCGGCGATTTCATCAAGAACGACGAGCCGCAGGGCAACCAGGTGTTTGCGCCGTTCAAGGAAACCGTCACCCTGGTGCGCGACGCCATGGTGCGCGCCCAGGACAAGACCGGCATGCCCAAGCTGTTCTCGTTCAACATCACCGCCGACGACCATTATGAAATGCTCGCCCGCGGCGAATACATTCTTGAGACATTTGGCGAGAACGCCGATCACGTCGCCTTCCTCGTGGATGGCTACGTGGCAGGCCCGGCTGCCATCACCACAGCGCGCCGCGCATTCCCCAAGCAGTATCTGCATTATCACCGTGCAGGCCATGGCGCGGTCACCTCGCCGCAGTCCAAGCGCGGCTACACCGCGTTCGTGCTGTCCAAGATGGCCCGCCTGCAGGGCGCATCCGGCATCCACACCGGCACGATGAGCTTCGGCAAGATGGAAGGCGAAGCCTCCGACAAGCTGATGGCCTACATGATCACCGACGACAGTGCCGACGGCCCGTTCTTCCATCAGGAATGGCAGGGCATGAATCCGACGACACCAATCATCTCGGGCGGCATGAATGCGCTGCGCATGCCGGGCTTCTTCACCAATCTCGGCCACTCCAACCTCATCATGACGGCTGGCGGCGGCGCCTTCGGCCATATTGACGGCGGCGTTGCCGGCGCGACTTCGCTGCGGCAGGCTGAACAATGCTGGCGTGCGGGCGCTGATCCGGTCGAATTCGCCAAGGATCACCGCGAATTCGCCCGCGCCTTTGAAAGCTTCCCGGGCGACGCCGACAAGCTGTTCCCGGGCTGGCGCACCAAGCTTGGCGTCAAGGCTGCCTGATTTGAAAATGCCGCCGCGCTGTTCCATTGGAATGGCGCGGCGTCGCTGCCGGCGACTCCAACCAACGAGGACGAATCCATGAGCACCCTGATCGCCCCTTCCGTCCTGTCTGCGGATTTTTCCCGCCTTGGCGAAGAAGTTGAAACCGTCATGGCCGCCGGCGCCGACTGGATCCATCTTGACGTGATGGACGGCCATTTCGTGCCCAACATTACCTTTGGCCCGGGCATCATCAAGTCGATCCGCAACCGTACCAAGGCCGTGTTTGACTGCCATCTGATGATTGCGCCGGCCGATCTTTATTTCGGCGCTTTCGCCGACGCGGGCTGCGACATCATCACCGTGCATGCCGAAGCAGGCCCGCACCTTGACCGCTCGCTGCAGGCCATCCGCAATCTCGGCAAGAAGGCCGGTGTTTCGCTCAATCCGCATACGCCCGAAAGCGTCATCGAATACGTGCTGGACCGGCTGGATCTGGTGCTGCTGATGACCGTCAACCCGGGCTTCGGCGGCCAGGCCTTCATTCCTTCGGTGGTCGAAAAGGTCAAGCGCGTCAAGGCGATGATCGGCAACCGTCCCATCGATATCGAAATCGACGGCGGCGTGACGCCGGAAACCGCACCCTTGGTTGCCAAGGCCGGCGCCAATGTGCTGGTGGCCGGTTCTGCCGTGTTCAAGGGCAATTCGCGCGAAAGCTATGCCGCCAACATCGCCGCCATCCGCGCCGCTGCGGACAATGCCTGACCGGGCTTGATTGGGGGGGCTTGATGGCCGTGAACTTTGAAACGCCGGGCGACCGCTGCGGCTGGCCGGAAGCTGTGCTGTTTGATCTCGACGGCACGCTGATCGATTCAGCGCCCGACATCCAGGCGGCCGTCAATGAATTGCTGGCGTTGGAAAATCTTCCCCCGCAGCCGCTGGAGGCCGTCCGCAGGATGATCGGCAACGGCGTGGTAAAGCTGGTCGAGCGCGCCTTTGCCGCCGCCGGTCATCCGGTCCTCGGTTCGGCGCTCGACAAGCGGGTTGAGGTGATGATGGGCATTTATGCCCGCCATCTCGTCAATCTGACCATTGTCCTGCCCGGCGCCGTGGACGTGGTTTCCGCTCTGGCCAAGGCGCGTGTCAAGGTGGCGGTCGTCTCCAACAAGCCACATCCGCTGACCGTGGAAATCCTAGGCCATTACGGCTTTGCGCCCCACCTTGCCGCTATTCAGGGCGCGGACAAGGCGTTGAAAACCAAACCGGCGCCCGACATGCTGCTGGCGGCGTTGAACGTCATGGGCGTCAAGCCGTCACGTGCGCTGTTTGTGGGGGACAGCGCCACCGATTCCGGTGCGGCCGCCGCCGCCGGAATGCCGGTCATCATCGTGCGTTCCGGTTACGGCCATGATGCCGACACCAATTTTCATGCCGATGCCTTTTGCACCAGCCTTCATGACATCCCCTCGGCAATCGAAAAGCTGAAGGAACCGGCATGACCGCCCTCAGCGCCCTGATTTTCGACGTGGACGGCACGCTGGCCGAAACCGAAGAGGTCCACCGCCAAGCGTTCAACGCCGCCTTTGCCGAAGCCGGCATGGATTGGAACTGGGATCAGGCTCTTTATGGTGAACTGCTCAAGGTCACCGGCGGCAAGGAGCGCATCCTGCATCATGCCGCCCGCATTGGCGTGAGCCACATTGACGCCCCTGCCCTGCACGCCAGAAAGACCGTTTTCTACAATCAACAGGTTCGCGACCGCGTGATCGCGCTCCGGCCCGGCGTCGAAGCGCTGATCCGCGGCGCAAGGGCTGCAGGATTGCGGTTGGCAATCGCCACCACGACCAGCCGCGCCAACATCGAAAGCCTTCTGGCCGCCACGCTTGGCGAAGAATCGCTGGGCTGGTTTGACGCGCTGTGCTGTGGCGAAGATGTGGCCCGCAAGAAACCCGACCCGGAAGTGTACGTGCTGGCGCTGAAAATCCTTGGACTGCCTGCCGATGCCTGCCTCGCCTTCGAAGACACGGCCAATGGCCTGAAAGCGGCAACTGGAGCGGGGCTGCGCACACTCATCACGCCAAGCCTTTATTCCGCCGGCGAAAATTTTGGCGGCGCGGAAATCATCATCAGGGATCTCGCCGATCTTGGCCGTAACCCGGCCGCCGGCGCGCTGGAGCGCGGACTTGCCGCACTTGCCGGGCGCGTTTGACGCAGGCAACGGGGTTTTCCTGTCCTTCAATTCATGCAATGAACACAATCAATATACCCGGGCCGGGAGGGCCGGGCCCGGCGAAATGACCGGGACAGTCTGGACTTGTGGGAGTGGTCATGGATTTCGACAGCTTTTTCAAAGACAAGATTGCTGGCCTGCACAAGGAAGGCCGTTACCGCGTCTTTGCCGATATCGCCCGCCATGCCGGCGAATTTCCGCGCGCCACGCGTTTTACCAAAGATGGCACCCAGGACGTGACTGTCTGGTGCTCCAATGACTATCTCGGCATGGGCCAGAACCCCGAAGTGCTCAAGGCCATGCACGAAGCGCTCGATGCCTATGGCGCAGGCGCAGGCGGCACCCGCAACATTTCCGGCACCAGCCATGCCCACGTGATGCTCGAGCAGGAACTTGCCGATCTGCACGGCAAGGAAGCGGCTCTCCTGTTTACGTCCGGCTATGTCTCCAACTGGGCCGCACTCGGCACGCTCGGCGCCATGATCCCCGGCGCGGTGATCTTCTCCGATGAGGGCAACCATGCCTCGATGATCGAAGGCATCCGCCATTCCCGCGCCGAAAAGCGCTTGTGGAAACACAATGATCCGGTCGATCTCGACCGCATCCTGTCGGAATATGCGCCGGAAGTCCCCAAGATCGTCGCCTTCGAAAGCGTCTATTCGATGGATGGCGACATCGCGCCGATTGCGGAAATCCTGGCCGTCGCAGAAAAGCACGGCGCCATGACCTATCTCGATGAAGTTCATGCCGTCGGCCTTTACGGTCCGCGCGGCGGCGGCATTGCCGAACGCGAAGGCCTGATGGACCGCGTGACCATCATTGAAGGCACGCTGGGCAAGGCGTTTGGCGTGGTCGGCGGCTATATCACCGGCACTGCGGCGCTGTGCGATTTTGTCCGTTCCTTTGCCTCGGGCTTCATTTTCACCACCGCGCTGCCGCCGGCCATTGCCGCAGGCGCGCTGGCTTCGATCCGCCATCTCAAGCGGTCGCCGTTCGAACGCGCCCGCCATCAGGACCGCGTGCGCAAAGTCCGCGCCCGACTGGCGGCCATCGGCATTCCGGTCATGGACAATCCGAGCCACATCGTGCCGGTCATGGTCGGCGATCCGGTCAAGTGCAAGATGCTGAGCGATATCCTCATGGACCGCCACGGCATCTACGTACAGCCGATCAATTACCCGACCGTGGCGCGCGGCACTGAACGGCTGCGCATCACGCCTTCGCCGCTGCACACCGATGCCGATATCGACCGGCTGGTCAGCGCGCTGTCGGAACTGTGGTCACATTGCGCACTGGCCCGCCAGGTCGCGTGACGCAGAAGCCATGAGCGGGCAACGCCCGTCAATTGCTTTGCTTGGCACCGGGCTGATGGGTTTTCCCATGGCCCGCAATATCCTCAAGGCAGGCTTTGCCCTGACCGCCTGGAACCGCACGCCGGACAAGGCTGCAGGCCTTCAGGCGTTTGGCGCGAACCTCGCGGAAACCGCGGCAGAAGCTGCCAGCGCCGCCGATATCGTCATTGCCATGGTGTCTGATGGTCCGGCGGTCAACGACCTGCTGTTCGGCCAGGGCGTCGCCAGCGCCATGCAAAGCGGAGTGCTTTTCATCGACATGGGTTCGATCCGCCCCGCCGAGGCGCGCGACCATGCAGAACGGCTGAAAGCCTTGGGCATCGCGGCATTGGATGCGCCGGTTTCCGGCGGCACCAAGGGCGCTGATGCGGCCAGCCTGGCCATCATGGCGGGCGGCGATGCCGATGCCTTTGCACAGGCCGAACCTGTTCTGCGCGCCATGGGCAGGCCGGTTCATGTCGGGCCTTCCGGTTCTGGCCAGATCGCCAAGCTCGCCAATCAGGGCATTGTCGCGGTCACCATCGGCGCGGTCGCCGAAGCCATTCTGCTGGCAGAAAGCTCGGGCCTGGCGCCCGGCGCCTTGCGGCAGGCGCTGGCCGGCGGATTTGCCGATTCGGTCATTCTCCAACAGCATGGCGGGCGCATGGAGGCGCGGGATTTTGTACCCGGCGGCCGGTCATCGATACAATTGAAGGACTTGGCCAATCTTCTCGATTCAGCGGGCGAACTGGACCTGCCCCTGGCCAAGGCGATGCATGAACGCTATGCGGCGCTGGTCAGGGACATGGGCAAGGGTGATCTCGACCATTCCGCGCTGTTTCTGGAGCTGCTCGCCCGCAACGCCTGACTGCCCCTCACGCGTCGGCTATCACGCCCTGCCGCGCGCTGCCGAGACCCTCAATGCCAAGTTCGACCACGTCCCCGGCCTTCAGATAGCGCGGCGGTTTCAGCCCTAGTCCGACGCCGGGCGGCGTGCCGGTCGAGATCACGTCACCGGGATGCAGCGTCATGAATTGGCTGAGATAGCTCACCAGGAATTTCACGCCATAGACCATGGTGCGGGTCGAGCCATCCTGCATGGTCTGGCCATTCACCGTCAGCCACATCTTCAGGTTTTGCGGGTCGGCAATGGCGTCGCGGGTCACCAGCCACGGCCCGATCGGCCCGAAAGTGTCGCAGCTCTTGCCCTTGGTCCACTGCCCGGACCGCTCGACCTGAAAGGCCCGTTCGCTGACATCATTGGTCAGTGCATAACCGGCGACATGCGCCATGGCCTGGTCTTCGGAGACATATTTGGCCTTGGTTCCGATGATGACCGCAAGCTCGACTTCCCAGTCGGTCTTTTGCGAACCGCGCGGCATGATGATTGGATCTTCCGGCCCGCAAATGGCTGAAGTCGCCTTCATGAAAATGATCGGTTCAGGCGGCACGGCAGCGCCTGTTTCTGCCGCATGGTCGGAATAGTTGAGCCCGATGCAGATGAATTTGCCGGTTCCGCCCACGCAGGCGCCAAGCCGCGTACCGGCTGGCACGATCGGCAAGGCCGACGCGTCAATCCTTGCCAAAGCCGCAATCCCCGCATCCGACAAAACGGCGCCGGAAATGTCAGGCACGACGCCGGTCAGGTCGCGGATAGTTCCGTCAGCATGTACAAGTCCGGGTTTTTCGGACCCAAGCGGGCCATGGCGCAGAAGTTTCATGAGTGCTCCTCAGACATTGGCCCAGCCGCCATCGATGATATGGGCGACACCCGTTGTATAGCTGCTTTCGTCACTGGCGAGATAGACCACAAGCGCAGCGATTTCCTCGGCCTTGCCGATGCGGCCGATCGGCTGGCGGGCGATGA
Source organism: Rhizobiaceae bacterium (assembly GCA_049289995.1). GTDB lineage: Bacteria > Pseudomonadota > Alphaproteobacteria > Rhizobiales > Rhizobiaceae > JBATMU01. The sequence goes on from JBATMU010000168.1 coordinate 11,839, forward strand.
AGGCCTTGCGTGCCGCCTCATAATCTCCAGTGTCGCGCAGCCGCTGCTCCAGCGACGGGCTTTCCACCGTGCCGGGGCAGATGGCATTGGCGCGGATGCCCTTGGAGATGAAATCGGCGGCAATGGATTTGGTCAGGCCGATCACCCCGGCCTTGGTCACGCCATAGACAAACCGGTTGGGCGCGGCGATCGTCGAAGACACCACAGAGGCCATGTTGATGACCGAGCCGCCGCCTTTGGCGATCATGCCCGGCAGGAAGGCGCGGCACATGCGGTACATGGCCGTCATGTTGAGATCGAGGCTGAACGCCCATTGCGCCTCGTCGCAGTCAAGAATGGTTCCCGCCGCCACAAAGCCCGCACAGTTGAAGAGCACGTCGACCGGTTCGGCCGCTGCCGCCACTGCTGCGGCATCGCGCACGTCGAGCAGGCGCGTCTCGATGCCCGGCCCGGACAATGTCGCCAATGCCGCCGCATTGACGTCGGTGGCGATCACCCGCGCGCCTTCTGCGGACCTGGCCAGCGCAGATGCGCGCCCGATCCCCTGCCCTGCCGCTGTCACGAATGCCGTCTTGCCGTCCAGCCTGCCCATTATTTTCCCTTCGGATTGCTTAGCGCATCCTTGCCGAAGCCAATGGCCGGTTCAAGGGCTGATACCGCCAAATGCGACGAGGAAAGTGGTGATCTGGACAGTTTAGTGAGAACTGGTCTGTCCTTCAGCTTGTCGGCAAGATTGGCCGGAACTCCGGCACGTTCACCGCTGCCGACCCCAGCTTTCTTAACCCGATCGAGAAGCGCGTGGGTGGAGCAGCCAATCTGGGATGCAATGGACTGGCATGGCGTCCAGCGAGGAGAATGCTCGCCTTCGTGATCCAACACCATGCGCACCGCTCGTGCGCGCACGTGAAATTGTTCATGAGGTCCGCCC